>JAGLSF010000391.1 GCA_023136305.1 Spirochaetota bacterium | reverse complement strand
GCCTTTATTTCCGGCCGGACCGCACTTCCCGGAAAACGTATGGGACACGCGGGTGCCATTATATCCGGCGGTCGCGGAACCGCCGAAGCAAAGGTGAAGGCATTTCAGGAAGCGGGCGTTAAGGTTGCCGATCGTCCCGATGAAGTCCCCGGGCTCATCTCGCAGCTCCTGCACGATGAATAACATGACTTCCCCCGTGCTTGTCTGTATCAAACCATGAAACTATATTTTCTACATGTACCACTCTTGAGAGGGATGGAGATATGTCCGATCAAATTCTAGACCCCTCGAACATCGGCTATCTCGAGGAGCTTTACAGCCAGTGGAACCACGATCCCTCATCCATAAGCGAGGAGTGGCAGGCATTGTTCTCCCGGCTTGAGAAGGGAGGGACACCTGTATTCGAGGCCATTCAGGCCCTGCCCCCTCCTGCACCTGATTCAGCCCCACCTGTTATGAAGTCCGACGACATGGTCAGGAAACAGAGCAGGGTTGACAGCCTCATGTGGGCCTATAGGGATGTGGGGTATCTGTACGCAAAACTCAATCCCCTCGTGGGCTACCTGAACCCCGACCTGCACTACCTCTACAAGCAGAAGGCGGGAATATACGAGAAGTTGACCATCGGAGATTTCGGGCTCGAAGAGGAGGATCTGGATACGACCTTCTCAGCCGGCAGAGACATGAGACCGGGCTCCCTACGGGAAATAATCCGGGCACTTGATCAGACCTACTGTTCATCGGTGGGTGTGGAATTCCTGCACATACAGGACAAGCCCATTCGACGCTGGCTCATCACTCAGATGGAAGCGACGCTGAACCGCTCACAGCTTGACACGGATACGCGGCGAATCATCATGGAGGACCTCATCAAGGCGGAGGTTTTCGAACATTTCCTGCACTCCCGGTTCATCGGTCAGAAGCGTTTCTCCCTGGAGGGGGCCGAGGTTCTTGTTCCTGCACTGCACTTCCTCGTCGATGCGGCCATTTACAGGGGCGGCGAAGAGATCGTACTCGGCATGTCCCACAGGGGCCGACTCAACGTACTCGCCCACATTCTTAACAAACCGGCAGTCGAGATTTTCTCGGAATTCGAGGCTGTCGAATCCCCCGATCAGTACGGCGGTTCAGATGACGTCAAGTACCACCTCGGCTATCAGAGAAATCATGTGAACGAGAACGGAAAATTCGTCACCGTCACGCTCGCCCCCAATCCCAGTCACCTCGAATCCATAGACCCTGTGGTGGAGGGCCTGTCACGGGGGGCACAGAAACGGAGGAAAGACCGTGGCCGTAAACGGGTCATACCGGTGCTCATTCACGGCGACGCCGCATTCTCGGGACAAGGTATCGTTGCAGAAACCTTCAACCTCTCACAGACCCGGGGATACCGATCGGGTGGAACGATTCATATCATTGTGAACAATCAGATCGGCTTTACTACCTCAACTACTGATGCACGCTCAACCTTTTTCCCCACTGATATCGCAAAGATCGTGCCTGTTCCCATATTTCATGTCAATGGTGATGATCCGGATGCGGTCATTCACGTGATAAACCTTGCACTCAACTTCAGGCAGGAGTTCGGTCGCGATGTGGTCGTGGATATATTCTGTTACCGCCGTCACGGTCACAACGAGGGAGACGAACCCTCCTTTACCCACCCGAGGATGTATCGAACTATACGCGATCGGTCGAGTGTCACCTCTCTCTACGGGGATCAGCTCGCCGAAAGTTCCGTGGTAACCGCTGAGGACCAGAACAGTATGCGGGAGTCCTATGTGACTTCACTCAGGGAAGCCCTCAAACAGGAATCGGGAC
>JAGLSF010000390.1 GCA_023136305.1 Spirochaetota bacterium | reverse complement strand
TGTATGGCCTTTGCCATGCAGGTGGCGGCTAAACAGAAGGCGATCACGGATTGTCCGCACCTCTCAGATGATGCGATGTCCGAACTCTCGGAAGCGTCAGCACCTCCCATGAAGCTGATCAAGATCGGTAGTGATGATACATGTTTCGAGATCGGACAGGAAACGGTCATGTTTCGCCACGAGGAGAAGTTTCACCGTGCAACCGGTATTGCCGTAAAAGTTGCTGCTTCGCTTTCCGATGATGACGCTGCGAAGAAAATTGAGGCGATCAACAACGCCAATTACATCCGAGTAGGTGAACAGATAAAGGTTGATCTCTGTGCCGTGGAGATTGACGGAGTATCCGATCCTGCTGCTCGGGCGAAGCTTGCTGCAGACAAATCTTCTGTTCCCATTATCCTGGTGGGTAAGGACGCTGCTGCCATGAAGAAGGCAGTGGATGCCGTGAAGGAGAAGAAACCTCTGATCTACAGGGCGGATGCTTCGAACATCGACAGCTTTGCCGAGATGGCCGCCGGGGCCAAGCTCCCCCTGGCAGTCTTTAGTGAAGACGTTGAAGGAATGGCCGAACTTTCAACCAAGGCGAAGGAGAAGGGCACAGAAGATCTCATTCTTGCCTTTGAGCCGGGTGAAGAGCTCGGGGAAACCATCAGGAATCTGACCCTTTCTCGTAGAGCAGCATTGAGACAGAACTTCCGTCCCCTGGGATTCCCGGCAATGGTGCACGTGTCTGCAGATACACCCGAAAATGAAACGGTATTTGCAGGAATGTTTGCAGCCAAGTATGCAGGTATTGTCATCATTGATGGTGTCGAGCCGTGGGAACTTCTTCCTATTATGGCAACGATTCAGAATGTGTACACCGACCCTCAGGTGCCGAATACGGTTGAGGCAAAACTCTACGAGATCGGGAGCCCGGGTGATAACTCTCCGGTCCTGTTTACCACCAATTTCTCTCTCACTTACTTCAGTGTTGAATCCGAAGTTGAGAGAAGCAAAGTGCCGTCCTACATCTGCGTGGTCGATACAGAGGGTTTGGGGGTTCTCAATGCGTATGCGGGTGACAAGATATCGGCAGAGAAGGTCGTCAAAACCCTCTCCGAGCAGAAAGTTGCAGACAAGGTTAAGCATCGAAAACTCATCATACCGGGCCTGCTTCCCATCTTCCGGGCAGAGATCGAAGATACCTCTGAGTGGAAGGAAGTGATTATCGGGCCGGAGAACGCACGTGACATACCGGGTTTTCTCACCAATGCATGGAAGTAAATGAATGTCCAAGTGCAGAGTTGTATTTTTCCCACCAAACGAAGAGGTAACCGTAGAATCGGGCACATCTCTTCTTGATGCAGCGTCCACTGCAAGAATCTCCATAAAGAACCTGTGTGGCGGAGATGGTATATGCGGGCGCTGCAAGATGATCGTGAAGGAAGGCGACGTATCGGGAGATGTTTCGCCAAAGCTCACACGGGAGGAGATCAGGAAGGGTTTTGTCCTTGCCTGCATGACCTATGTACAGAGCGATGTCACGATTGAGATCCCAAAGGAAACACTGGCCAAGGAAAAGGTAAAGGCAGACAGGGATGCAGAACGATTTCGGACCTTCGAGCAGACAGTGGCACTCAAAGGGTCCGAACCATTTCCCCTTGTAAAGAAGGTATACGTTGAGCTAGATGAACCGACGCTTGCAAACAACACTGCAGATCATGAGCGGCTCATGGACATACTGTGCAGGAAAATCGGCGTCCGCAAGATGCAGACAGGGTTGAAAATCATTAAAATCCTGCCCGATATTCTACGAGACAATGATTTCAAGATCACGGCAACTGTTGGATTGCGCAAAGAGATT
>JAGLSF010000039.1 GCA_023136305.1 Spirochaetota bacterium | reverse complement strand
CGAAAGGCTGAGGAAAATGCCAGGGCCCTGAAACTGGAATTCGAGACCATCCAGGGGGACACGACCCTTATCCTGAACCTCCTGAACGGCCATTGGGATGATGAAACATACCTCATCACCCGGCCCGGACAAAAGCTCGTGCCGACCTACCGGGGCGACGTGTTCAGCTGCAGCGGGGAGCCCTTTTCAGGGGGTCTGTCGATGCGCACCCCGCAGCATGTGGATGGGGACCCCGAGGGTAAAGACACCGAAGAGGGAGGGCCTGCAACCGGTGGGAAAATCGGGACCTTCCAAAAGGCCTCCGAACAACCGGGTGCTCGTAGTGGCCTGGGGCTCGGCATCGATGCGGGAGGCACATACACAGATGCCGTGGTATATGACTTCAGCAATGATAGGGTCATGGCCTGGGCCAAGGCCCCCACAACCCATGACAATTATGCGCTGGGCATTGAAGGGGCTCTCGAGGGGCTTTCGGGCCAGGTTACAGACGAGCAGATTCGTAAAATAGGCCTTGTGTCACTATCCACGACTCTCGCGACAAACGCTATCGTGGAGGGTAAAGGGGGGAGGGCCGGCATTATACTCATCGGCTACGACAGGTATTCGCTGCAGAACATCCATCTGAAGCCGAGTGCTGTTATTCGTGGAAAACACTCAATTGACGGTGAACTCATTCAGCCTCTGGACCATGACGAGGCCCGGCGGGCCATAGGTGAACTGCTGGACCACTCCATCGATGCATTCGCAGTCTCGAGCGAGGTGGGAATACGAAACCCGGAGTATGAGATTCTCCTTCGGGATCTTATCTCGCAGATGACGGACATTCCCGTTGTATGCGGCAGCGAGCTCACCGATGAACTCAACTGCGTGAAGCGGGCCAATACATGTTTCTACAATGCACGACTTATTCCCCTTGTGTCTGACCTGCTCTCTTCGGTAAAAGAGGTGCTCAGGGCGAGGCTTATCTCGGCTCCCATTATGGTGGTGAAGGGTGACGGAACACTGATGAGTGAAGAGGTGGCCACTTCACAGCCCATTGAAATGGTTCTCTCAGGCCCCGCTGCTTCGGTAATTGGCGGAGCCTATCTGTCCAGGATGCAGGACGGCTACGTGGTGGACATGGGTGGAACCACGACGGATGTGGCAATTGTCAGAGATGGATTTGCCCGATTCACGTCAGAGGGGATTTCCATCGACAACTTCAGGACGAGCGTCAAAACGGTGGACGTTCATACCTTCGGACTCGGCGGAGACAGCTATATCCGCTGCAGCCGAAAGGGGAGCGGTTCGGCGGCATGGGGGATACAGATAGGACCCGAACGGGTCGTGCCCATATCCTATGTGGCGGAAACCTGTCCTGAAGTTCTCGATTCCCTGAAAATGAAGCGGCCTGCAATGGGGGGCGAGGAGCTCCTCGTCCAACCGGTGGACTTCTTTCTCTTTCAGAAGGAACGGGACTATGATGACCTACACCCCCAGGAGGCTGCCATTTTGCGTGTTCTGCGTGATGAGGGCCCCCTGGAGAGAAAACACCTCGCGGATAGAGTGGATGCGGCAGCACTGTCCCTGATCAGGACCGAGAGACTTGAAACCCATGGTTCCATACTGCGAAGCGCACTGACCCCCACCGACATCCTTCATGCGGCGGGTGAGGTCTCCTTCTGGAACAGTGAGTCTGCCACCATTGCGGTGTCACTTTACGCTTCGAGAATGGGTATGTCCGAAGAGAAATTCCTGGAGGCCTGTCTCGATACCTTCTATCGTCATCTTGTACGTCATTTGCTCACCTTCATATTCAGCGAGGAAAAGGCCATTTCCAATGGCACTGTGCTGGCCAATGATCTTGCAGGGCATTTCTTCTCCTCACAGGAGAATTTCAACATCGGTGTACGGCTCAGGAAACCAATTGTGTTTATCGGAGCTCCTGCACATGCCTATGCGGCTGACCTGCAGCGGTTTATGGACATCCATATTTCGGTCCCGGAGTACAATGAGGTGGCCAATGCTGTTGGTGCTATAACCGGGGCTATCAGGGAGAGCGTTACCATTCTCATACGTCCCTGTGAGGGAGAGGGCTTTGTTGCATATACAGCGCTTCAGAAACTTCACTTCGACAGCCTAGACGATGCAAAGAGAAGGTCGTCAGAGTTAGCCGGGGAACTGGTAAGGGAGAAGGCACAACGTGCTGGAGCACGGCATTTCAACGTACAGGTCAGCGTGGAGGACAAGAAGGTGCATCTCTCCGAAGATGATGAGGTGTATCTTGAAACCCTTGTCACCGCTTCCGTATCATCAATTCCCGTTATGAAAAGCTGATCTACTAGGGCAGGATTTTCCCTTTTAAAAATAACCCCCGTCTCATATACTTACCCCATGACTTTGGCTTATTCTTCCCGCCTCATGACCATACTCCGCATTCTATGCGTAACCCTCGTGCTTATACCCGCCATCCACACCGCTGGCACTGCGAGCGCAGCAGGGAAGAGAGGGACAGAGGAGGAGGCTGTTACTGAGGAAACCGAATCTCCGGCTGCACAGGAGGCAGAACAGGTTCATGACCAGCAGATTACCCTAAAGGTGTACGATCTGATACGGGAGGGTTCAGAGGATGAACTTCGCCTGGCCTGCAAACAGCGCGGCCTGCCCTATGACGGGGACCTCACAGCTCTCAGAAAACGACTCATTCAGTTTGAAATGGAAGTTAAGCTTCCTCCCTTTCAGGAGAAACTGGAAACTCTGTCGGACAGTGCGCTCATACTCAATCATGCCGACTTTATCAGGTACACCGAGATTGAAAACGGCGATAAGCTTATTCTTCTCAGTGGCAACGTCGACGTACTGTACGGAGGCAGGAAGATTATTGCAGATGAGGTAACGATCAACTCCGACAGGAAGATCGTATCCGGCAGGGGAAATGTACGTATCACTGTTGGTGGTGATCTGTACCTGGGTGAGAGCTTCTTCCTCAATGATGCCAATGATGAGGTGTTCTTCTACGATGCAAAGAGCAGACTCGGTGAATTCCACTACTCGGGAAGCGTAATTCACAAGATCCAGGGAGAGGATAAATACGCCGTCTATGATGTTTCTCTGTCGACGGAAGACATAAAAAACCCCCATTACTGGATAGAGGCGGAGAAACTCTCCTATTACGATGAGGAGAAGGTGCTCATCAAGAATGCGTCCATCTATTACGGTCAGGACGACCTCATACGTCTCCCCTACATGTATCGGAGACTCGGTGAGAAGAAGCTCAGAACGGCACTCTATTACAGAGAGCGGTCAGGGTTTGTCTGGCAGAACACCTATATGCCCTACAAGACCGATGAGCGGGAGCTCGTTCTCAAGGGAGACCTCTACGAGAGGCTGGGTATTTACACAGGATTGGAGTACAGTGCAGGCGACAGAACAGCCATCGACCTGTCCGTCGCCTTCTCGAAGGACGTGTACCGATATCCCAACACTGACAACCCCAGCAGTGTAACGGAGGACTGGACCAATCTCGGTCCGCCCGACGCCTCTGCGTATGGGACAAACTGGTCATTACGGTACAAGGAAAGGCTGTACAAGAAGTTCGAATTCGGCACGGGATACACCAATACAACTGAGCTCAACCTGCTCGTCATCAGCGACCCCTACTATGAGTACGACTATGAGCGGCGGAGCATTGGATTTGATTTCTTTGACTTCATCAAACAGGCTGAGAACGACACCCCGACCAAGGGAAGCGGGTATTCCATGTATCTGAACAATTTCTTCGGAAGGGGCAGCTTCGACTGGTATATAAAGAACACGGTTCGTTTCGAGGCGCAGCGCAATCCGAATGAATCCTACGTCTCCCTCAACGATTACTACAAGTATCAGCTCTACTCGTTTACAGCACCGCAGACGGGCGTCATTTATTCTCAGACGCTCTTCCAGGAGAGCGGCTCTCCATTTGTCAGTGATATGGACCTGGCGGCTTATGCCGACTATGCATACACACAGTACTACAATCCCGATGAAACGGTTTCGAGCAGGCTGCACAAAACCAGCGGTGAGATGGGCGTCGAAAAGCCCTATCAGATCGGAAACCTCTTTCGATTCACACCAAATCTCATTGTCGGAGGGAGGGGCCAGTTCCACCTGGACCCAACCCCCGAACAGACGCAGCAGGACAACGAGAACACCATGCTGTATGGTCAGATCATCGATGAATGGCGATTCGGGCCGGACGCTGTCTATATTGACCTGAAGCACAATCTCCGGTATAAGTTTGCCGGTCCGGACGACGGGTACACCTATAACCGATTCAGAATTCACGAGCTCACCCTGTCCGGCTACGGTAAACTGTGGCACTTCTCTGATGAGATAAGCACGGTCTACGATCTGAGGCCCACATACAACTGGAGTACGGGGCAATACGATCCATTCGTGTGGGACTCGAGCCATTTTCAGCCATTGAGAAACACATTCATATTTGATCCCTTTGATCAGTTTGAGCTTCGAGACGTGCTGGTCTACAGTATTGTTGAGTCGCGGTTCAAGACCAATCAGTTCAGTATGGGTGTCACGAGCCCTGACTGGTATCTGAGAAGGCAGCATTTCCTCATCTCATGGGACCTTGTATGGCATCACAACTTTGTCACCCCCCGCGTTGATGAGCTCAGCTCCATATTCCGTATCGACGCAGATCTGCATCGGTACTGGAAGGTCTACATCCGCTCTCTGTCAATGAACGAGAATATGTGGCGCTACTTCCCGAGTGAGACGGATGATCCCATCAACCCCCTCGTCGATCTCCTCAAATCTTTCAACTTCTTCAATACGGACGACAGAAAAGCTTCCAATTTCAAATTAAAGACTATATCTTTTGGATTTGTGCGGGACCTCCACGAGTGGGAGCTCATATTCGATTATACCGGGGACAGGGAACTCACTCCGAACGGCACCACCTACCGGTGGGAGCAGACCTTTTCGATCTCCCTCGGCCTCAAAAAGGTCGAAGGTGTGCGGATTCACACCTCTGTTGATCGTTATCAGTAATAGGGCGACCCGCCACATATTGCACGGAAGAGAGTATGAAACTTCCTTTCTTTGATCTGAAACGACAGTACAGAAACATTCAGGAGGAAATCGACGAAGCTGTAAACCGTGTTGTGAAAAGTGGAATGTACATTGGAGGCGTGGAGGTCGAGCAGCTGGAGCATGAGGCGGCGGCCTACACACAGGTGCGCCACGCCGTGGGGATTTCATCGGGAACCGATGCCCTGCTTGCGGCCCTCATGGCACTTGGCGTTGGGGATGGTGACGAAGTTGTGACTTCCCCCTTTACTTTTATTGCAACGGCAGAGGTTGTTTCGTTTCTCGGCGCCAGGCCGGTGTTCGTAGACGTGGAGGAGGGCACCTTCAATATCGATCCCGGGCTCATTGAAGAAAAACTTACGAAAAAGACGAAGTGCATCGTGCCGGTACACCTCTTCGGTCACATGGCCGATATGCATCGCATAGCCGAGATCGCGGACAGGTACGCTATTCCCGTTGTCGAGGATGCTGCCCAGGCAATCGGAGCAGCCATCGGTGAACGCAGGGCATGCAGTTTCGGGATTGCGGGCTGCCTCTCCTTTTTCCCCTCCAAAAATCTCGGGGCCTTCGGAGATGGAGGCATGGTACTCACCAACAGCGATGAGGTGGCACAGAATATCCGGGTTATCAAGGAGCATGGATCTGCAGTCAGGTATTATCATGCACGGATCGGCTTCAACGGGCGGCTCGACGCACTGCAGGCCGCAGTGCTGAGGGTCAAGCTTGCCTATCTCGACCAGTGGGCACAGCTTCGCATGGAGCATGCTGCTGAGTACAATGCGAGGCTGAAACCCTTTGTCACTGTTCCTGTGCTCCGGGACGGGTACAGCCATGTGTACCACCAGTATTCGATTCTTGCCTATAAACGCGATGAGCTCGCGGCCCATTTACAGGCCCGTGGGGTGCCAACTGCGATCTACTATCCCGTTCCACTACATTTGCAGGAGGTCTTCGGATACCTTGGATACAGGAAGGGGGATTTCCCTGTATCGGAATCACTGTGTGATAGAATCATTTCATTACCCATATTTCCAGAGATGACCGCAGAGGAGAGGACTCAAGTGATAGAGGGTGTTTCCTCCTTCTATGACGGTTCCTCCGCCGGTTCGAGCTGAACAGAATGCCATGCATGCATCGGTAATTATTCCCACCCATAATAGAGAACATCTGCTGAGCAGGGTCCTGGAATGCTATGCCTGTCAGGTTGAGGACACTGAGGATTTCGAGCTCGTGATCGTTGATGACGGCTCAGAAGATGAAACCCATAGGCTCTCCGCGGATCTCAGGGACATTCCGGTGAAGGATGCGGGGTCCATCGTGGCCCGCTATCGCGATATCATCGAGATCGCCAGACAGGGATGGGTCAAGCCCGTAACTCCCGAAGGGAAGGTGTTTGTCCGCTACGTCAAGATCAGGAAATCAGGGCGCTCGACGGCAAGAAACCTCGGCATAGGTTTTTCAGTGTACCCGCTCATCATATTCGCGGATGATGACATTTTCGTCGAGCCCGAGTTCGTCAGGAAGCATGCAGAGGGCCACGCCATGGACGACAAACTCGTGATTATGGGAAAAGTTATTCACACGGCTGATCTTGACGATCCCTTCTCTGCCCGCTGGAAGCTCAAGGACATCAACACGGCCTTCCTTTCCACCGGGAATGCCTCGGTGTTGAAGCGGCATCTCATCGAGGCCGGATTGTTCGACGAGTGGTATACCATATACGGCTGGGAGGACTTCGATCTTGGGATTCACCTGCAGGAGAATGGTCTGGAATCTGTGCAGATAAAGGTATACGGGTATCACTATGATCCCTCTCTAAAGCGGCGTGACACCATGCGACCGGATAAGATCTACGAAAAGGAACGCGAGCGTGGTCTCAGCGCGGTTTATTTTTACAGAAATCATCCGCTGCCGTGGGTGAAACGTTTCACCCTGGTCGAGAACAGCTGGTTGAAGGCCCTTTTCAGCCTGTTCGGCCGGAAAAACTGGTTCCTCAGGAAAAAGAAGTTTCCTTTCTGTAAAGGATTTTTCCGGCTGATCATCAGGTACAAGGGATACTTCGATGGTGTTGCACAGGGTCTGCAGGATTCTCAGAGGGGGGAAACACAGGGATGAATCGACGGAAAGACCTTCTCATCTTTTCCAACGGCCCCGGTGAGGTTTCCACCTGGGTTCAACCTGTTTTGGAGGCTGTGCGGGCAAGAGCTGACATTGCTGATAAGTATCGAGTGATACTCATCATGCATCCCTGTCAGTTTGGGTCAGGAACGGAGCACAGAGTGGGATGCAGTATTGATGGTATCGAGCAGATTGTTGAAAAGCGAGCATATATGAGGATGCTCCTGACCGGTATTGGAAAGAGGAGATACAACTTTGCCCGGGAAGGCATCATCTTCTCACTTGGCGGCAACCTCATGCACCCCGTCCTCTTCAGGAAGAGGATAAGGGGAAAGCATCAGCTCTATGCCTACTCTCATAACCCGGGATGGGGAAAACAGTATAAAACCATATTCGTCCGGAACAGTTTCGTGAAGGACATGTATCTCAGCCGCGGTGTGCCGGATGAAAAGCTCATAATCACCGGAGATCTTGTGTACAGTTCCCTCAAGCACCTCAGGGAAAGGAATGAGGTACGCAGAGAGCTCGGCATAGGCAAAGGTGAGCGGATGATCGTTTTCCTCCCCGGTTCGCGTGAGTATATGACCAAATACCTGATACCCCTTTTTCTGAAAGTCATCGACGACCTGACCGACCGGGTGAGCGGCCTCAAACCCTTCCTTCTCAAATCACCCTATATCTCCTACGAGCTCATTGAGGAGAGCCTCGCCATCGGCGGGAAAATCAAGGGTGTGGACAGCATAACCGGCACACTGCACAGAGAGGACGGGCAGCAGGGTATCCATCTTCCTTCGGGTAAGCGAGTCGCCATACTCGAAGGGCAGCTCGACCTCTGGGGTAAGGGTGTTGATTTTGCCGTCTCAATTCCTGGCACCAACACCCTACAGCTTGCCTACCGAGGTATCCCCGCACTGGTTGTTGCACCGGCAAACAAGCCCGAGATCGTACCTATCGAGGGAGCTGCCAACATGGTGAAATGGATTCCCCTGGCAGGTACATTCCTGATCAGGATGGCCATAAAATCCTACATCAAACGCTATCCCCTTACCGCACTCCCCAACATATATATGAATGAGGAGATACTGCCTGAGCTCGTAGGAGTGCTTGAAACCGATGATATCACCCTGAAGATTCAGGAGCTTTTGACGGGTGAGGACCTCGCGAAAATAGGGGAAAGGCTTTCCTGTTTTCAATTCGATACCAATCCAGTAGATATAATCGTACGGGAAGTCTGGGGGAACCCCTCATAGCCTTCGAATTATGGGGACAGCTCACTTAATTGCAATACAAGTGTCAAAAAGGTAGAAAAATATAAGTTAAATTGTTAACAGCAGATAATTAAGTGAGCTGTCCCCATAATTCCTCCAGTAATGCCCGGCGGCACATGTCTTGGCGTCTTTTTAGCTTGACAAAAAAAAATGCATGGTATACAAAGGCAGGTGGGCAATGAATGCCAATTTCAATAGAAAGGAGATTCAACGATGAAGAACAAAAAGTTAATGGTCATCGCGCTTGTGACCCTTTTCTGCTTTGCAGTCATGGTTCCAAGCATGCTCTTTGCAAAGGATGACAAACCGGGCAAGGGGATGTACTTCCGTCTTGTCACACACGGCGGGAACGATCCTTTCTGGGCAGTGTTCCAGCAAGGGATGAGAGATGCTGCTTCTGAGCTCGGCTGCAGGGCTGACATCGATCTCGCGGGTTCTGATCTCGCGCTCCAGCAGAAACGATTTCAGGAAGCAGTGGCAATGAGACCCGATGGAATAGCTCTCGTTATCAATGACAACACGTTGTGGGACAAGCCCGTTGCCGATGCCATCGCCAAGGGCGTCCTCGTCATCGGCACCAACAACGATGACGAACAGGGATCAGCCGGCAATGCGCGTCTCGCCTATATCGGGCAGAACGAACGGCGTGCCGGATTGATGATCGGACGTGTGGTGTTCGAGGCAGCCAAGAAATCGGGCAAGAACATGGCGAACCTCAAGGTTGCCGCAGCCGTAGAGGTTCCCGGTGCCAACTACGGCGTCGTAAGGAGTTCGGGAATCAAGGATGCAATGAAGGAGTACGGCATCAAGGGAGACATCGAAATCATAGATGCGACACTGGAAATGACCACCGCAGAGTCGAGAATCACCTCCTATGTGATTGCGCATCCCGACATTGACTGTCTCTTCGGTCTTGGCGGCATCACAACCGACCGTATCACCTCGGCACTGAAGAACGCCAGGAAGAAACCGGGACAGATCTTTGCCGGCGGATTCGATGCCGCACCGGGTACACTGACCGGCCTCGAGACCAACTACATGGTCGCCTCGATCGATCAGCAGCAGTACCTGCAGGGCTACTTCTCGGTGTATGTGCTCTATCTGATGAAGAAGTACGGACTTGCACCGCAGATCGACACCGGCGGTTACCTCATCACCAAGGACAACATCGAACTGATCAAGAAACTGTCACCGAAACACATCAGGTAACGATGAGATAGTCATTGATTCCAACTGCACTGGCCCCGAGTCTTACGGCTCGGGGCACACTTTTCAACCGCAGTTTTTAGCGGGTTATGTGTGCAGGAGCCCTGCGGCCTATGTGTGGACCCCCGGTGAGTGGTTGCGTAGCAGGAGGATATTTCCAAAACCCTATCCTGGGAAAGGAATGGTTATTTCATGCAACGTTTTTTTAATCGTTTTTTTTCTTTCAGGGCATCATTTACGCTCATCGTTTTTATTGCACTGCTCATCTTTTTCGGTATATTTTCCGCCGACCACAGCTTCTTCAAGGCGGCAAATCTTACAGCAATGGCACGGCTCGCACCGGACCTGGGAGTTGTTGCCCTCGGTGTCGGGTTACTCATGATCGCAGGGGAGTTCGATCTCTCCGTTGCATCAACCATACCACTCAGCTCCTTTGTGTTTGTTAAACTGCTCAGCTGGGGAACTCCACTCATATTCTGCCTACTCGTGACCTTCTTCGCGGGTGCGCTCGTTGGATTCCTGAACGGTATGGTGGTCACAAAGACGAAGCTCCCCTCCTTCATCGTAACGCTGGGCACCATGCTCTTCTGGCGCGGGCTCGTCTTTGCGGCCTCGCGCATGATGCCCATCGGGATACGGGCATGGCTCGATTTCGGATCATGGATCGAAAATATGTTTGTGGGGAGTGTGTTCGGTGTGATCCCGGTTCAGATACTCTGGCTTCTGTTCTTCGCAATCGTCCTCGGTTTACTTCTTCACTTCCATAAGTTCGGCAACTGGGTCTATGTGACCGGCGATAATGTGACCGCAGCCCGTGCAATGGGCGTAAACACGGATGGTGTCAAAATCACCTGCTACGTTATCGTCGGTTTTCTCTGTTCCTTTATGGGCATGATGCAGAATATACGTATCGAATCCTTTGCCGCAAATCAGGGTGTCGGTTTCGAACTCAAGGCGATTGCTTCCTCCGTCGTGGGGGGAACAGTGCTCAGCGGCGGCATCGGGAGCATGCTTGGTATATTCCTGGGAACGCTCACCATACATATAATCGAAAATGGCCTCATACTCATGGGTGCGCCTCCCTTCGGTATCAGTGCCTTTATTGGTGCGGCTATCATCATATTTGCGGTACTCAACGTTGCCGCGGCCCGTGTAAGCGGTAAATAAGCGGTTTTTTAGATATAGGGTTGCCATGTACACTATTCTCTGTGAAGAGATGATCCCTTCATCTCGCAAGACTGAAGTTTCTGGAGAAAGAAATGAGTGATCAGAAATCAGCTGTAAATGGAAGAACGGCAGGCGGTAGGGGGAAAAATACTCCTCTTGTCAGGATGGTCGACATTCACAAATGGTTCGGTAAGGTAAACGCTTTGCGGAACATCAACTTTCATGTGGACCATGCTGAGATAGTCGGACTGGTGGGTGACAACGGTGCCGGCAAATCCACCGTGATCAAAATGATCTCAGGCGTCTACCCACCCACCAAGGGACAAATCTATTTCCAGGGAAGAGAGATCAAAATTCAAAATCCCATGGATGCCCTCAACATGGGCATCGAGACGATATACCAGGATCTTGCCCTGGCTGAAAACCTGAACGTCTATTCGAACATCTTTCTGGGTCGAGAAAAGCTGAAAAAATCCTTCGGGCTGTTTAACATCCTAGACCACGACTATATGCTCGCGGAATCCAAAACTGTGCTTAAAGGTCTCGATATCGAAATACCCTCGCTGAAAAATAAGATCGCGATGCTTTCCGGTGGGCAGCGGCAGGCCGTCGCCATATCGCGTTCTATCTACTGGGATGCGAAATTATTGATCATGGACGAACCCACGGCTGCCTTGGGTGTTGCCGAACAGCAGAAGGTGCTCGATCTGGTTCGAACCCTGAAAACCCAGAATGTCCCCGTGATCATAATCAGCCACCAGATGCACGATGTCTTTTCCGTTGCCGATCGCCTCGTGGTCATGCGCCGGGGCAAGAAGGTCGGTGAACGCATAGTCAAAGAGACCAATCCAGATGAAG
>JAGLSF010000389.1 GCA_023136305.1 Spirochaetota bacterium | reverse complement strand
CCAAAGCTTTAGGGAATTGTTGCGGCACGTTTACGGAGAAGCTTCTGTCCGGTGACTTTCCATTCGTAAGGCATGCAGGTTGACGAAAAGGATGGGGGAAACTCATAGCACGGCTTTCTGCAGCAACCAAAGTAAATAAAGCATAATCGCGCTATACTTTATTAAAGCATACATTGGAGACAAGATAAAGATTGTTAATTACTGCCGTCGCTATATAACATGCATCTTCAGAATATCCTTCTGGAATAGCGCCATATCGGATATAATCCTTTCACAGCAGCTCATCCAACCCCAGTTCCTCGAGAACCCAATCAAGGTTAATGGTGACTCCCTTTTCACGGCTGAGGGAGATCATCTGATGTATATGATGCTTCATGAGTTCGACGAGTTCCGGCCGCTTCTCGGGATCCCGGGCGGCTTCCCGGGGGGTAAGGCCTCCCAATGCAGGGATGTTGTCCTCCAGGAAATTGGTATAATGGTTACGGTAATACTGCTCCAGCACTGCCTGCTGAATCTCAATGGGGACCTCGTCCTTCTCTTCCAGTGGCGTGCTGGGACGACGGCCCTCCTCCCGTGTTTCTGACTGCTCGCCAATCTGGTCTGAGAAATCCTCTATCTTTTCATGAGAAAATTTCACTCTGTGTCCGAAGTACCGTTTCACCATGTTCTTCGCGAAATCGAATTTCATACGGCCGAACATCTCGATGACAAGGAGGTTGGTGTACAGCTTCAATGTTCCGAGGCTCCCTACCCCCTGGCTCTCATCATCATAACGGAACGTGGCCGGCATGGACGCCTCTATCTCCTTCGATTCCCCTCTCCGTAGCCAGCTATAGTACACTGTACCTTCTGGATCGCCCTCCTCAATTTCCCTCTCTTCCCTCTCGAAGTCGGGCTTGCTATTCAGAATATCCTCGATTTCTGAGAGATCGCTCACAACTTCATAGAAAGCCCGGCAGACATTCAGATCAATCGAACTGATCATTCTCTTGTTGAAGGCACTGAGCTTCGAAGTAACCAGTTCGCAGCATTCGCCGAAATGCTCTGCGATATAGAACTGCAGCTTTTCAGACGACTCGTTTCGTTTCACACGTGCACGCCGTTTCAACTCGTCGAAATAATCATGAGAAATCGAGTGGGGAATCATGAGCCCCCCTCCACCGGGCCTGCTGAAATGCGGATAATGGGTAAGCCACGTCAGGAAGCGGCTGTATGGAATAGCCGCACGCCCGAGACTGCGGTCAAACATGGTGAAAGGCCCTCGCTCCGGGTCGAGCATATCGGCACACCTCATCGATTGTGTGTCTGTAACTTTCTGAATCTCGAAGATGGCGGGAAGGCTTTTCCTGCGAAACTTCATCATGTACCGCTCGTCGTTGTTGAGCCCCTTCCACCCCTCTTCCTCCCACCGATCTGCCAATGTTTTTCCCTCGCTGTCCCTGTCAATGGACAGCATATAATACACGGCAGCAGGAAGAGCAATCTCCCATTGATCTTTATTCTTCCCATTGCTCGAACTCATCTGGCTGAGCACTCTGTCGAATTGCAATCTCCCCACAGCATCAACGATATATCGGGCTACCTTGGGCATCCAGCTCCCGTCTACCTTCAACCAGAGATCATAAGCCTCTGTGCCGAAAGGAAAATAAATGCAGCGGGGAGGGCATTCGAGAGTGCTCCCCCTCTTTGCCCCGCAGCAGGAGGTGCATATCATACCGATAAGCGCGGGACAGAGTCTCTGACCTTTCCTTCCGCAGATACCGCATCTATCCTTGTTCTCCATCATCTTATTCAACATCCTTTCGTATTTAGGTCGAACTATAATAACAAATAGAGATCAGTAGCGTC
>JAGLSF010000388.1 GCA_023136305.1 Spirochaetota bacterium | reverse complement strand
CCCAAAAGGGACTCCCGTTGGTCGCTCCGCGTGAAATATTGAAGAGGAATAGCATACAATACTGATATGGACAGTCAGGATAGGAAAAAGCACATTCGAAGAGCAGTCATAGTGCTGCAGCGGATTCTCACCGCTGCAGCCTTCGTTGCCGCTGTTATCGGTGTGATCGGTGTCTTCGTGTACCTGCTCTTCAGGGTCGCGGTATTCGACAGCCAGGTTTATGCCTATCTCTACCTCGCAGCTGTTGTGGTGCTTTTTGTGTATCTGCTCGTCAGGCTCATCAAGCGTAAGCTTATTGCGGGTGTGCTGCTCAGGGTTTTGTGGGTTCTCATTGTCATCGCTTCCGTGTGTTCAGTTCTTGCAGCAATCTTTCTATACGGCTCTCTCTGTTTCCGATACCCCATTGCGGGTTTTATTTCCGCTCCCATCATCATTTTCTGCCTCATATATTTTCTCCCCAGGCTCAGCCCGCTTCGTCGGCTCAAGAGATATTTTCCATAAAAGTAGGTTGACTTTTTCGGGTAGTGCCTGTATTATTCGATGCAAATTTTTTATGATAAGGAGAAGCGGTATGGCAAGAACGGTGATAATCGACCAGGATGAATGCATCAGTTGCGGCGCATGTGTTGACACCTGCCCTGAGGTATTCAGAATGAATGATGATAATCTGGCTGAAGTGTACAAGGCTGACGGCGCTTCCGAGGAAGAGATTCAGGACGCCATTGAGTCGTGCCCGACTTCCTGCATTCTGTGGGAAGAGTAAGACTACACCAGCAGGTATGAAAAATAACCCTCTCACACCGTGTGGAGAGGGTTTTTCTTTTAGTGCGCCCTGCCGGGCGCACTAAAAGAAATGGTGGCCAGTTTTCGATCAGTCAGTTTTCAACAGATCAGTTATCCATAGGTCAGTTGACAATGTCCACAGAGAAGCCTACACGCGTGCCGACGTGGTACTGGGTCAACGAATCCTTCTTGCCATAGGCTATGATAAAGTCGATCTTCTGCTGTCCGCTCTGAATAATGTCGCTTTCATTGAAGGCCAGTTCAAGTGTGGTTTTCCCCTTCTCTTCTTTCATTTTATATGATTGGACATACTTTGTGTCAGTGTCTGTATGAGATTGACCTTTGCCACCCTGCTCTTTGAACACTGGTTTTCCTTTGTCAACATAGCCGATGAGAATATGGGAGCCATTCATCCTGCTCGATCCGAACCCGACTCCCACCCAACCTTTTGTTTCGGCTGCAAGTGCGATGTAGACCTTTCCGCCGTTCCAGTTTATGTAAAGTGTTGCATCCTTGAAGTCGCGGGTGTAGCTGTACTCATCCGATTCTACGACACCGTCCACTACGGTTTCATTCGATGTTTCCTTCAGCCCTTTCGAGCTGGCAAAGGTTCCGGCTGCAACAAGGAATGCGGTAGAAAACCCGATCATTGCGATTAGTGTTGTTTTTTTCAACTTCATGGTGATCCTCCGTTCAAATCTCGTATAGGGATACAATAATGTGGGGGTATGAAAAAGCAACTGTTACTTTTGTAGTGCTGTTTCAGGCCTGCACCTTTTCGGCTATGTCATTGTACAGTACAACCTGATTTCTGCCGTTCTCCTTCGCATGGTAGAGAGCCTGGTCAGAATGTTCGATGAATATGTCTTCGGTGAGGTTCACGGCGTGGAGATAGCTGGCAATACCGATGCTAGCCGTAACGGAGAACTTCCCCTTGGAAGACTTGAAGCTGAGCTTTTGAATGGATTTCCTGAGCCGTTCTGCCACAATCAGTGCACTGCTGCTGTCAGTTTCAGGAAGAATAACCATGAACTCCTCACCCCCGAAACGGGCGGGGATGTCATAG
>JAGLSF010000387.1 GCA_023136305.1 Spirochaetota bacterium | reverse complement strand
TTTTCCACCCTGTGCTCACAGAATATGCACTTTTCAACGATACCTTTTTGCCTCACATCCTTATAATCGGGGTGATGATATTTTGTGCGATGCGGGGGAAGTGCCCCGGCCTTCCTTGAAATTTCAGCCCCTGATGCAGTACCGCCTTTAATAATCTCTGTGGTATCTCTGTAGAATGTTTGGGATGCTTTCTCAAAATCATTGAAGCTGATAACACTGTAAGGCGCCTTTTCTTCTTCAACATCCCATGCGCTATAGGGACACGCTTCCTGGCACTGGCGGCACCCTATGCACCGTTCATTGTTGTGCATCGTTATGCCGTTTTCATTTTTAAAAATTGCCTTTGGAGTTACAGGACATGCTGTGACACAGGCGGGATTCGAGCAGTGGTTGCAGAGCACCGGCCTGTTGGTGTATGAGATATTTGGGAATTTCCCGCTCACCTCGATGACATGATCGGCCCAGTTGTAGGTCTGACCGCCCATCCTGTTGCGGGTATTGTTCTCCGTTTTACAGGCAATGGCACAGGCACCACAGCCGACACATTTCTGTAAATCTATTACCATTCCATACTTTGGCATTATTCTCTCCTCTCTTTCATCATATCCTTGAAATCTTTACACCGGTAAACCCACCGTTTCGCACCGTGCTCCCGCTCAGCCGCTCATAATCATCGGGCATCAACAGGTTGTTGCTGCCCCCTTTTGGTCGAGCTGCACGGTAGTCGGAAGCAACCTTTCCATATGCCCAGTGGCCCTGGCCGTATGACTTCGCCACTGTTCCGGGGCGAACGCCTTCCCACAGCTTTGCCTTCACCTCAATGCTGGCCTGTACAGAGGTTAACCTGACCTTGTCGCCATCCTTGATCCCGAGACGCCTTGCGTCGGCCGGATTGATCTGAACAACATCCTCCCAGCTCCTGTCACCAACGTCCAGCTTCTTGAACTCATGATACCAGGGACAGTTCGCGCTCCTGCCCTCCCTGTTGAGCTTGGATTTGTAATCGATGAAGGTGAACGGGTACTCGCTCACACTGCCATATCTGAAGGGTGTTTCGTAGTGGGGAATAAATGCCCTTTCGCCGCGTGCTTCGTACTTGCATGTACGCAACACGCTGTTGACGGTCGTATTGTGCTTGTCTGCGTGCTTCTGCAGCGCCTCCTTGAGCGTCTCACTGTAGAACTCGAACTTCCCCGTTTTGGTTTTGAAGTGGCCCCACCGTTTCTTGTATTTATAGGGCGACGAGTTCCACATACCCCTCTTCCGGAATTCCTGCCATCCGTCGATCTTATCGCCGCCGACATCCTTCTTCCCATCCCAAAGTGGCGCGGTCTGAATCTTTAGATTGTATTCGGTGAACTCGAGGCCATCAGAGGGCATCTTCCCGGTTTCGGGGTCTTTGAACTCGTTCTTATAGTAATCGTAGAGATTGGGAAAGCCCCTCTCCCTGAGCTTCTCGGCCAGCAACCAGGGTATTTCAGTCTCGTCCATCTTCATGTCCCACATCAGCGGAATCACCGGCTGGATGAGCGTGGCGGTTGCATACCGATTCGCCTTTGTCTTGACATACCCTAGCTTTTCAAACATGGTGATTGCTGCGGGGAGCACGATATCTGCGTACTGGGTCATCTCTGAGGCATGAGTCGTAATATGAACGAAGAACGGTATTTTCTCCATGGCCTTTTCCCATCGAGACGCGCCGGTACAGGAGAAGACGAAATTGTTCATGTACCCAATCGCCATTTCGATATCGTAGGGATCGCCGCTCAGAATTGCATTGGCAGCGTTGTTCGTGACAACGCCTCCTCCGGACTTGCCCTTGTTCAACGCCGGGAATTCCTTGTATCCCCTCTGGT
>JAGLSF010000386.1 GCA_023136305.1 Spirochaetota bacterium | reverse complement strand
GGAGGCGCCATTCTCAAGTCCTATACCGATTCGGAAGAAGTGTATGAAAACTATCTCATTACCCATGCAGAGACGAAACGAATAAGGGAAAAAGCCAGAATCGGTCATAAGGCCGCCTCACTTATCGAACCAAACGATACTGTTGCTATAGATGTTGGATCAACGACAGAATACGTGGCTAAATTTATACATGAAGATATGCCTATTTTGATTTTATGCTACGGTCTGAACATTCTCGTGGAGATATACAGGAAGAAGAATTGCAGTCCAATTTTTGCTGGCGGCTACTTTCACGATGATTCCATGATGTTTGAAAGCAGGGAAGGTATTGATCTTATTAAGAGAATCAGGGCGGATAAGGCCTTTATCTCTGCTGCAGGGGTGCATTCAAATTTTGGTGTAACAACGGTGAATAACTATGAAATCGACGCAAAACAGGCTGTTCTGCGCTCATCGAAAACAAAAATCCTCATAACAGATTCAACAAAATTTGGGAAAACAAGAATGGCATATTTTGCTGAGTTGCAGGATTTCGATATGATTATTACAGATTCTGAAATATCAGAAGAGTACAGGTCTATTATAGGGGAACTTGGGATTGAGCTTGTTGTTGTATGACTGAGACGGAACGCATCAAAGTATCTCGATGTTTTTTCCTTCATATGGTAAGCTTGGAGATATGAAATTCAGTGAGTTGGATCTGAATCCCCGTATGCTCCAGGCCCTTAAGAAAATGAACTACACAGATCTGACTCCTATTCAGGAGCAAACCTTTCCGCATATATTATCGGGCAGGGATTTACTCGCTACCGCAGAAACGGGGTCAGGCAAAACCAGTGCCTGCAGTATTCCTCTGGTGCAAAAGATAGATACTTCCCAAAATGAGATACAGGCTCTGATCCTGGTTCCTACACGAGAACTGGCCCTCCAGTATGTAGAGGAAATCGATAAAATTGTCCAGACAATGGACGTGAAGCCCTTTGCCATTTATGGTGGATTTTCCATGGAAATCCAGAATGCCAAACTGCGGAGTACCGTGCACATTTTAGTAGCAACTCCCGGCAGGCTGATTGATATGATTTACCGCGGACATATCTCCCTTTCATCTGTGGCCATACTGGTTCTGGATGAGGCAGACGAGATGCTCAAGCTTGGTTTTTTGGAAGATATCAATTTCATTTTTTCCTGTTTGATACATGAACATCAAACTCTGCTTTTTGCTGCAACCATGCCGGAAGCAATTAAAAAGCTGACAAAAATATATCTCAATGATCCGGTCATCATTGAGCTGAATGTGAAACAGGTTGCACCTCAGTCATTGGAACACCATTTTACCCTGGTTCGACCCTCAGCCCGCTTAACCTTTCTCATCGATTATGTAAATCGCGAAACCATTAATCAGGCCATAATTTTTTGTAATTCCCGGCATAGTGGGGAAAAGCTCTTCTCTCAGCTCAAAGGAAAGGTCAAGTCTCTGGAGATCATTCATGGTGGGCTTGATCAGTCGAAGCGGACCTCAATTATTCGGCGATTCCGACGTCACAGCATCGATGTCATGGTGGCCACTGACCTGGCAGGCCGGGGCCTGGATTTTGTGAAGGTAAGCCATATTATTAACTACAATTTTCCCCAGAACCCGGAAATATACACCCACAGAACGGGCCGGGCAGCACGCATGGGAAGGGCGGGGATCGCCCTTACGCTGGTATCGACTCAGGAGTTGAGGTCCTTAAAGAGGTTACTGAGGGTGAATCAAATAACTCCAGTCTGGTTGGGGAAAGAACCTGATTGGGCGAGCGTTTCCCAGCAGAGGAAAGGGCACCCGGGCAGTGGAAGACAGAGGAAGCCTCGTAGACCGGGCC
>JAGLSF010000385.1 GCA_023136305.1 Spirochaetota bacterium | reverse complement strand
GAGAGGATGACCAGGTTGCTCCGGTTCTTCGCGATTTCAGCCTTTAACTTTTCCTTTGAGAAACCGATCCTCACCATGCCCCACTTTTCATCCTGCTGCTGAAATATGGGGCATGTAACATCCCAGATATCCTCACCGGTTTGCAGGTTTTTATAATCCTGAATGAGGTTTACCTTTGAATCCGCCGCTTGCAGGCTCAGGGGATCGTCTAAAATTCTGCCAATGAGATCATCCCTGTTGCTGTGGACAATGACACTCCCATTGCGGTCGAGTATCATTGCGTAGACCACGTCAGCTTCCTTTGCTACTTCGTCCACATTCTGCTCGAGCTTTATGTAATCGTACATGAGAAGAGGTGCCCTGGAGAGTGAGGCGAGATACAGGGCATTGGAAAGCGCCCGTTTCTTGCCCTCCATGAGTATGACCTCCCGGTTGTTCTTCTCCACAACGATAAAGACACCACCCATGAGTATGATGATGACGAGTATCATTGACCTGAAGAATCTTCCCCGAAGACCGCCGCGTATATGCGACAGCATGCGGTTCAGGGAAAAGCTGCCCCTGCTCTCTGGAGTCATTGACACCTCCTGCAGCCGCCTCAGTGTTGAGGAATACAGAAACCTTTATCTGCTCAGCCAGACCCTTTTCAGAGGAAAATAGTGGTCACCAAGCGCATTTCCCTTGATGTTTCTGACATAGGGCTGAAAGACACGTTCATAGGCGAGATAGTTCAGAAGAATGACCGGGGCATCCTCCATAACCATATCCTCGACATCCGAGAAGAGCGATATCCTCTTGTTGTAATCCGACTCGCTCTGCGCCTTTCCGATGAGGTCATCTACGGCCGGATTGCTGTAGAATGCCCGGTTGGTGGGACTCTGAGAATGGAAGAGCAAGCTCAGGATGTTGTCCGGGTCGGGAACATCGGCCTGCCAGCTGTACTTGAATATGGGAGCTCTACCCTCCTGAAGCATTTTCTTGAATTGTGGCCAGTCTGTCAGATAGTTGAACTGTACCTTCACACCGATATCAGCCAGATATCTGGTAATCCTCTCGTCTTCCGCGAGCAATCCCTTTGACTTGACACTCGACCAGAATTGAATGACGGAAAGACCCCTTCCGTCGGGATATCCTGCATCACGCAGGAGTTCCTTCGCCCTTTCCACATCATAGGGGTAGTTCGTGTCGTCCGGACTGTATCCCGCCATCCCTTCGGGGATGAGCCCCGTTGCAGGAATGAGCCTCCCCCTGCCCACCTCTGCACTCAGTGTCTCCTTGTCGATTGCATAGTTGAAGGCCTGCCTCACCCTTTTTTCTTGAAAGGGCGCTGTCTGATTGTTCATGACGAAGAACCGAAGGACCAGGGAGGGGCGATGGAGGATATGGTATTTGCCCTCCTCGTACACCTGCTCCCTGACCGAAACGGAGAGTATCGAATCCTCCAGGTTTCCGTTTTCAAACTCCTGAAACATGTTCTCAGCAGAGGCCCCCGGAAATATTTTAAAAATTACCTCGTCGAGGTATGGTTTTCCATCGTAGTAGTCCTCATTTGCCCGAAGCTTAATCTCACTTCCAGGTTCCCAGTGATCAAAGATAAAGGGGCCCGTACCAATGGGCCGTGTTCCGAAAGCATCCCCAAGAGCCTCGACCTCCTCCTTCGGAACGACGCTGAAATTCACCATGGCGAGCATTGCGATAAAGGGAGAGTAGGATTCGGAGAGCTCAATCTCGAGCGTGTACTTCCCGGCTGCACGCAGGCCTTCAATACTTTCAGCCTCACCTTTCCGATATGCATCAGCTCCCTTTATGACCGAAGGATAGGACGCTGCCACCGATTCAAGACCTGGAGCGAAAATGCGGTTGAA
>JAGLSF010000384.1 GCA_023136305.1 Spirochaetota bacterium | reverse complement strand
ATGACATGCCGGTCACACATAAAAAAGCAAACCCTGCCCTCAAGCAGGGTCTGCCATTCATATGCAATGCATTGATGCGTTCCAGGGAGCCTCTCCGAACCGGACAGTCACATATCAGACACCCTGCTGCATATCACCCACGTCATTGTACCACTGTTTTTTTGTTCCTTTTTTTGCACTTCTCTCCCACTTTCCGGTTTTCTGCTCCTCTTCTATAATACCGATGAGTTGTGAGATTTTCTCCTTGGCCTGATTCTTTTCATCACTACCGATGAGTTTAAAATCATCCGTAAAATCTATGATTTTCTCGAAGTTATTATTTACATCGTAGTAGAAACCCCAATCATCGGCAAGTACCTGTGCGACATACTTCGTATCGATCTGCTCGCGGTCTTCATGGGAACCGAACTCATGCTCCAGGAGCAGTACGATCACATCGTTGAAATTTTTTTCTATGATGTCATGAATTTGCAATTTTTCGAGAAGCATATCCTCAACACTGATGGTAGGATCATCCAGTTCAAGCCTGCCCTTGAAATTGACCTCGTGGCTGAAGTTCAGGGTATCGTGGAATACATCAACAAAAGTCCCTCTTCATTGTAATAGTTCTCTCGGGATTCCGAGTGCCACACGTAGTGTCGCTGTTTTTTGAGGCCGATCTCGGCGAGGGCAACCTCGATAGCGTTTGATTTGAACTTACTGTAGGTGATCACATCAATATCGGTGAGACGTCTCTTGAGCTTCTTATACAGTGGTCTGTGCACTGGACAATGATAGAGAAATGCGGTGGCGCCCAGGAGAGCAAAACCTGGATAGACAGTTATACATTTCATTCATACCTGTGTCAAGAAAAATATAGGCATGGTCAGCTTACCACGCTTCCAGGATCGATTTCCCTGTCAACACTCAGAACGGTAAGCTTTTTCCCCTTTGATGCGGCAAGGAGCATGCCATTGGATTCAATGCTCATAATGGTTACCGGCTTCAGGTTTGCAACGATGACAATCTGTTTTCCAATCAGCTCATCCGGTTTATAGTACTCGGCAACACCGGCTACGAGGTTTCGTTTCTCCTTCCCAATATCCACAGTCAGCCTCAGCAGTTTTTTTGATTTGGCGACTTTTTCAGCCTCAAGCACCGTGCCGATTCTGAGATCGACCTCTTTCAGGTAATCGATGTCGATTCTCCCGTCATCCTTTGCCATCTCTTTTCCTTCCTTTCGAGAGGGTTCAACCAGAATTCTGGGGAACAGCCCCCCGGTTTCACCCACCTTTTTCCCCGGCTCGAGTTTTCCCCACGCAAGCATCTGGAGATCCCTGTTTGTCTTATCTGTACGGACTGATGCCTCCCCGCCGATGAGCGAGAGGGCTTCATCCGCCTTCTTCACGATGATGGGTGCCAGGTACAGCGTGGCGATTCTGAAGGCCTCCAGGGCCGTGTACATCACTGTTTTCAACACATCCGTCTTTCCGTTCTTATGCAGCTCCCAGGGCGCCTTGTCCTCGATATACTTATTGATCAATTTTACAAAATTGAGTATAGAATCTATTGCCTTGTTCAGCTCCAACTTTTCAAGGTTGTTTTTCACACTTTTGTGAAGCGACTCAACCTTCTTCACGAAACGTTCTTCTGTCCGGGCAGGTTCGGGGATAATACCATCGAAATACTTGTGGACCATTTTCAATATGCGGGAGAGCAGGTTTCCATAATCATTGGCCAGATCGGTATTAATGGTGCTCTGCATGAGCTCCTCTGAAAAGCTTGCATCCGAGCCGAGGCTCATGTTCTTCATGAGCACGTACCGGAAGGACTCAGGTCCGTACCTATCGATGAGTTTGATGGGCTTCACCACATTGCCCTTTGACTTGCTCATCTTCTGGCC
>JAGLSF010000383.1 GCA_023136305.1 Spirochaetota bacterium | reverse complement strand
GACCTCGGTCACTACGATCGCAAGCGCATACACAACCTCAAGTACTACACCTGGGTCGAGCAGCAGGGAAGGGACGTGGATGAGTTGAATGATCAGTGGCATAAGAGAGAATACTGGAACAGTATTCATCGGCTTGCACCTGAGATCGATGAACTGATCGAGGAGTTCAACGGGCTTGTACAGAAGGGGTAGGAGAGAGAAGCAGGGGACAGAGGATCATGGTTCTTCTTAAAAGTTGTTTCTACATACTCACTCCCGAGGGAAAGGACGACCTCAGGGGTGCTGACATCCTCATCCGCCGCAACCGCATCGAACGCATCGCCGATAACATCGATCCCGGAGAAACAGGTTCCAATAGCGCACCGCAGAAGCGATCCACATTAGAGCAGACATTCGGTGATAAGATCGAACTCATCGACTGCTCGCACATGGTGGTGGTTCCAGGGTTCGTCAATACCCACCATCACTTCTATCAGACCCTCACCCGCAACCTCAAAGCCGTTCAGAACGTCAAACTCTTCGAATGGCTGATCTATCTGTATGAAGTGTGGAAAGGTCTCGATGCCGATGCGGTGTTCTACTCGACCCTCGTTGCCGTGGGTGAACTTCTCAAAACAGGCTGCACCTGCACCACTGACCATCACTACCTGTATCCACGGGGATTTCAGGGCGACCTCATGGGTATACAGTTCGATGCAGCCTCTAGGCTCGGCATCAGGTTTTCGCCTTGCCGTGGTTCCATGTCCCTGAGCAAGAAAGACGGCGGCCTTCCGCCCGACACCGTGGTACAGACGGAGGATGAGATACTGCGGGACAGCGAGCGGGTCATCGAAACCTATCATGACGATGCAAGCACCTCCATGCGAAAGATCATCCTCGCGCCCTGCAGCCCCTTTTCGGTGACCAAAGAGCTCATGCGTGAAACAGCCCATCTTGCACGGTCCTACGGAGTACGGCTTCACACCCATCTTGCCGAAACAGCAGATGAGGATGAGTATTGCCTTCGTATCTATAAAAAGAGGCCGCTCAGTCTCATGCAGGACTTCGATTTTGTCGGTGAGGACGTTTCCTATACCCACGGT
Organism: Spirochaetota bacterium; assembly: GCA_023136305.1. Lineage (GTDB taxonomy): Bacteria > Spirochaetota > B62-G9 > B62-G9 > DRHN01 > JAGLSF01. The sequence continues at coordinate 813 of JAGLSF010000383.1, read as the reverse complement.
ATATTCTTTAAAGACGCGGAACTAGAGGTGCTTGCAGAAACAGGGACCTCCGTTGCACACTGCCCCTCGTCCAACATGCGGCTCGGTTCGGGCATAGCCCGTGTAAAAGAGATGCTCGAGCTGGGTGTCAACGTTGGGCTTGCGGTGGACGGCTCCGCCTCGAATGACACATCCGACTATCTTGGTGAGATGCGGAATGCCCTCCTCCTGCAGCGCGTGCGCTACGGAGCCGATGCCCTGACCGCCTCCGACGTGTTCCGCATGGCAACCCGGAACGGCGCAAAGCTTCTCGGCTTCAATGGGATAGGCAGCATACAGGAGGGGTATCTGGCTGACCTCGCCCTGTTCGACATCGACAGGCTGGAGTATGCAGGCTCACTCTCCGACCCGCCCGCGGCCCTCCTTTTCGCGGGAATCAGCCATCAGACCGCATACACCATTGTCAACGGCCGCATCGTTGTCAGGGACGGTGCGCTCACAGGATTTGACGAGCAGGAAATAATCGAGAATGCGAATGCGATTTCAGCACGCCTGCTCCCCTGATAAAAATCGTACCGGTGGCTGCTTCGCAACCCGGGAGAGGCCCGGTCGCAAGATTCGAAAACTTCACCTTTAAAACCGTCGTCAAAAACCGGATTCATAGTGCACTCAGTCCATGTCCGTCCCCCCAGGCGTACGGATGAGGTTGCAACTCTATTGTATATAGTAAAAAAGGTTCATCCGGATCTTGAGTACTTATTTGCCGACAGGCTATTTTCCATAGAAAAAATCCCCTTACTTTTTTGTATTATGTTTTATGATGCTTACAGTTTC
>JAGLSF010000382.1 GCA_023136305.1 Spirochaetota bacterium | reverse complement strand
TGGTTTCGTAGTGCTGTGCATTCGAAACACTGGCGGAGAATATGTCCCGCCTCATGGCCTCGAGATCAGGCATGTGCTCAATGATGCCCGGTTTGGTGACCTTGCCGCTCTCCTCATCCCTCGCATCGTACACATGGCCGCCGTAAAACTCGACGAGCCGTGCGAAGTTGCTCGGATTGGATACGATCATTGCGGTGGAGGGCGACCAGATGGACGGTTTTACTTCGTAGCTGCCCGATCGGAGAAACTCGGGAAATTCGCGGTTTTCGTTGACCCCGATAACAATTTTATGCAGGGGAAGCCCCATCTCTTTGGCGATCACCGTTCCCATCATGTCGCCGAAGTTTCCAGACGGAACGCTTGCGATTAATGGGTCGCCCCTGAGTCCGAGTCGTGCATATGCAAAGAAGGGATATACCGCCTGCGGGAGAAGTCTTCCCAGGCTTATTGAGTTGGCTGAGGTAAACCGCTCCCGGTCGCTAAAAACTCCCTCTGCAAAGCCGCGGTCGCTCAGCAGGGCCTTTGCAATCTCCTGGCATACGTCAAAGTCGCCGTTTACGGCAAAGGCGTGAATGTTTTTTCCCAGTGTTGTCATCTGGCGGCGCTGCTCCTCACTGATCGACCCCTGCGGAAAGAAAATGACGCTGGACACATTCATGAGGCCAAGCAGGGCCTGTGCAACCGCACCTCCCGTGTCACCTGAGGTTGCCACCACAACGACCCGTTCCAGGCCACTCTCGACCAGAAAGTGGTTCAGCACCCTGCCGAAAAAACGCGCCGCAAAATCCTTGAAGGAGTAGGTAGGGCCGCGCGAAAGCCACATGAGGGAGGTGTTGCCGATCACATGCTCGAGTTTTACCGGTATTACATTCTCGTCGTATGCATCCTCGAGAATGGCCGCAAAATCCTCCTCACCAATGTCGGGAAGGACGAAGGGCAGGAGCACCCGGTACGCGATCTCAGCGTAGCTCATCGAGTCCATGGCACTGATGTCGTCTCGGGAAAGCTTCGGCAGCTCGCTGCGCTTCATCATGTACAGACCGAAGTTCGATGCAATACCCTTAAGGATTGCCTCCCTGAATCCTGCCTGCTCATTGTGGTTGTTCGTGCTGTGATAACGGATGGCCATGCATACCTGCCCGGAATGCTTTTCTATAGGGGTAATGTAGAGAAATATTCCCCGATGAGCAACATCTTACACCATTGCCTTTTTGTAAATTTCACTTGCTCGACCAGGTAAAAGGGGAAATGTTATCTGTGTCAGTATATACGGATAAACTTATACACTGACTGAGAGGACTGTGCAATGAAAGGCTGTTCTGTGAGAGAACATGGAAAATATACAATTACTCTGTCGGTACTAGGGTTCTTTCTCCTGACTTTCCTGTACCCGGTGTCTGCACAGGAGCATGCTGGAGGTGACGGGGCCGGAAGGAGGGATAGAATGGAAATCAACAGGAGGCTCAGTCAGGCAAAGAGTCCATACCTGATAGAGCATGCGGATAACAGGGTGAACTGGTATCCCTGGGGTGAGGAGGCTTTCAAAAAGGCCCGGGAGGAAGACAAGCCCATATTCCTCTCCATCGGCTACTCATCATGTCACTGGTGTCACGTTATGGAGCGGGAATCCTTTATGGACGAGGAGGTTGGGGAGCTGCTAAACGGCAGCTTCGTACCCGTTCTCGTTGACCGGGAGGAGCGTCCGGATGTTGACAAGGTCTACGGCGTCGCTGCTGAACTTATCTCGGGCAGGCGCGGTTGGCCGCAGACCATCTTTCTCACCCCCGACCTGAAACCGCTGTATGCAACAAGCTACATGCCGAAGCGTTCGAGGTTTGGACAGCCGGGGCTGGTTGAAACAGCCCTGCTCATCGATGACATGTGGAAGACAAAACGGGACTACCTGCTC
>JAGLSF010000381.1 GCA_023136305.1 Spirochaetota bacterium | reverse complement strand
GTTAGGACGCTTCCGAGCACCAGGACGAAGATTATCATCAGCAGCTTATCTTTCATTTTTTTCCAGCCTATACTTGGATGACACGACGATATGATCGATGAGGGGCGTAAATCCGTTCATGAGCACGATACTGAACATAACGCCCTCGGTAAAACCAGAAAATGCTCGTATCAAAATCGTGAATATCCCGGCCAGGATTCCAAAGACGACTTTTCCCGTCTTCGTAAAGGGTGAAGTAACAGGATCCGTCGCCATGAACATGGCACCGAACAACAGTCCGCCTGACAGGAGTTGAAAGGCAGGGGGAGCGATTTTTACGGGTAATATGGTATGTCCCAGTAAAGACAGGACGAACACACTCAGGAGATAGCTTATGGGTATTCGCCAGTTTGTTATCCTGATGAACATCAGGAATAATCCGCCCAGTATGATCCCTATCCTGAAGGTTTCACCCATACTTCCGGCCGTTGTACCGAGCAGCAGGTCCAAGAAAGGCGGTACGGCCTGTGACGACTTGTAGACAACCAGTGGTGTAGCGGATGTAATGGTATCGGAAAGGGGCGTGATCCATGAAGTCGTCATGATCTCGGGAAAGCCTATGGTGATGAATATTCTGCCCACAAGAGCAGGATTGAAAATGTTTCTGCCGGTCCCGCCGAAAACTTCTTTGCCAAAAATCGTACCGAATATCACTCCGACAGCAACCACCCAGAGTGGCGTTGAAGGAGGGAGGATGAGCGGGAATATGAGCCCGGTTACGAGAAACCCCTCCTCGATCTCCTTTTTCCGAATAAAGGCAAACAACACTTCCGTTATTCCACCAGCCACATAGGATACGATAATGATTTTAATTGCAGCGAATCCCCAAAAGTAGATTGCTGCAGCAGTGGAGGGGATGAGTGCGATGATGGCGGCAGACATGAATCGTTTTATTTCAATGGAGTCGACGATGTGTGGTGCGCCGGGTGTCACCTTGGATGGGCCGAAGAGGATTCCTCCGATGGTATTCGTAATAATCTCAAAGTTTTTCAGGAGCCGTATCCTGACGATCCTGTCGTATGTTCCCTTCAAATCGATGTTCTTCATTAATCAGTATCCTCTTCCGTTGCATTCGACATCTCAATGCCTTTCAGCTGAAAGTCAGGCAAAATGACTGTCGATTCATCAATACCCATTTCCCTCAGCTTGTCCTTCCCCTCTCGTACGTATGAGGCCACAGGGATTTTTGAGGGGCATACATAGGTGCAGAGGTTGCAATCCATGCAGTTGAATATTCTATAGGCAGCAAGATGCTCCTCCACCTTGTCACGCTCAACGTTATGATAGACCAGGTGGGGAATTATTCCTACGGGACAGACATCCTCACAATACCCGCAGAATATGCATGGCCGCTCCTCTCCATGGAGGTTCGTATCAAGAGATTTTTCAAAAGGAATAAAGGAAGCGACAAAGGTTTTCGTGTGGGAGTCATTTTTAAACCCCGGTGACGCAAAGCTCATAAAACCCCCGAACTGCCTTTCAGGAAGAGCGGTGATGCTGTTGCAGGTGCGGTCCAGAGGGAGTGTCATATCGGTGCAGGTGAAGCCGGTGAGAAGATTGTTAAAAACGAATCTGACGTCCATCTCTTCCTTCACCAGGTCCTGAACACACTGTATCTGACTTCCAACACGGAGGGATACGTACCGGTTTTCCTTGAATCCTCGTCCGCAGAGAGCAACCACCCGTTCTATGAGCGGTTTATTTTCCGCAGCAGCTTCAAAGACCTGCATGACCGCCTGTACGTTCAGAACAATGACGCCCAGATGGGCTGGCAGGTATCCGTAGGGATAAGGCCTGTTCAGAATAGTCGGCACGATGACTTCGTCGCACTCCTGAGGAAACCTGGCCTTGAGAGGGTACATCTTCAAGCCATCGATTCCGGACATCGCTTCGTCAAC
>JAGLSF010000380.1 GCA_023136305.1 Spirochaetota bacterium | reverse complement strand
TGCCCGCAAGCACATTGGTGATCACGTTTGAGCGCTTGACCAGGTTGAAATGCTGAAAGATCATGGCGATCTGCCTGCGTATGGTGCGAAGCTGTGCAGGATCGGCCCTGGTTATGTCCACGCCGTCCCAGATGATCTCCCCCTCGGTTGGGTCGATGAGGCGGTTGATACAGCGGAGCAGCGTGGACTTTCCCGAACCGCTTAAGCCGATGATGACGAGGAATTCACCGGTTTCTACTTTAAAATCCACGTTCCGGAGGGCAACAGTCCCGTCATCGTATATCTTTGTGAGGTTTCGTATTTCAAGCATGATTCACCAGACTGCCTGGACTTCAAACTCCAATCCGACTGCCCTCTCTCTACTTCTGCAGATCAGCAATGCTCATACCTGAGGCCTGCAGGACCTGTCTGAAGGGATCATAGAAGGTGTCGTCGTACTCCTCGAGTCCGCTCCACTGATAGGCGGTTTTCAATGCGTCTTTCCCCTCCTCGGTCTGCGCAATCTCGAGAAGCGCTGCTACGATCTTTTTACGCATGTCATCCGGCACAATCGGCGAGAACTGTACACCGTCGTTAGGTATGTCCGTGGTCACCTCGATGACAACGACCTTCTCCATGACATCAGGGTGATCATCCTCAATGCGGGAACGGGCGTCCACATAGGTGGCGCCGGCATCGATATCACCGTTGTACACCGCGGCTACAACCGAGTCATGGCTCCCCGCATCGACGATCTCATCAAGGTCGGTTTCTGGATTGATGCCCGCCGCGCGCATGGTGAGCATGGGGATGATCCAGCCCGAAGTAGACAGGGGATCAGGTCTTCCAAAGGTCTTTCCCTTGAGCTCTCCCACACTGGAGATACCGCTGTCCGCACGGACAATGATCTGCCCGTTGTAGGTGGGGCTCCCGTAACGAAGCGAAACCAGGGCAGCCTCGACCACACCCCTGTCAGCTGCAAGCACATAGGCAAAGGTCGCAAGAGACGCCATCTGTGCTTCAGGCGGATCACTTGAAAGAGCCTCGATAACACCGGCATACTCTGTTGCAACGTTGGTGGTGAAGTAGAGGCCTGTCTTGTCGTGAAGCAGGTCTGCAACTGACTGGGCACCAGCTGCGACCCGTTCCATTTCACCTGACGGCACGAATGCCCAGACGATGGGATTCTCCTCAGTTCCCAGCTCAGCTTCCTTCGTACCTGTGGCAAAACAGAGCGAAACTGCAAGGAGAAAAGCGAAGACTAAAAATAACGCTTTCTTCATAGATTATACCTCCCGGTTCTATTGATATAAACTGCATGTCGGCTGTTCGCTCCGGGTACAGCTCACGAAGGAACGGCGCAATTCCAACAGAATGAACAATACCATAGGTTGGATTTTATGTCTCTCTTTTTCTGAACAATTCCTCTACACCGACTGCAAACATTTTTTTCTCATCCGAAGTATTGATTCTTCCCCTGTATATTCCTCGAGATGATCGAGCTCAATCCACCCGATATCATGGGACTCGTCGCTGAGGAGGAGCTGAACCCATTTTCTGAGTTTCCGGTGACGCACAAGCAGGGTCTTGGTGAAGTCTGTATTGACGACCCATGCAGACCCAGTAAAATGCCCGGGATCAGAATCCCGCATGAAACAGCCCGGACCTGCCTCGAGCAGCTGCAAACACTTGTGCACCTTGACCCCCTCCGAGGGGTACTTCGATCTGTAGATGAGCAGTTTGTCACCCAGCGTCACGGGCCTTCTCCTTAAAAGATCTGGTACACATCAGACGAAAATCGACCTCCCCTCCTTGTCAACCACCCAGAGTACGGTTATCTTATGCAATTCACAGCGCGGCTTTCTGCAGGCTTCCGCCATTACCACGGGCACTTCCTCGCTTTGCTCGGTCGCGTGGCTCCGCCTGCACTTGTACTTCCATGTACTTCGGTCGCAACCAAACATAAATAAA
>JAGLSF010000038.1 GCA_023136305.1 Spirochaetota bacterium | reverse complement strand
ATTTCTTCTCCGGTGTACCCTGCAGTTTCCTGAAGGACCTGATTAACTATGCAATAAATAAACACGAATACGTCATCGCCACGAATGAAGGTGAAGCGGTCGCCATTTCCGCTGGAGCGCATCTGGCGGGGAAAAAAAGCTGCGTTGTTATGCAGAACTCCGGTTTGACAAATGCCATGAATCCCCTGACCTCACTGAACTACTGCTTCAGGATTCCGGTCCTCGGTTTTGTGAGCTGGCGCGGGGAGCCGATACTGCATGATGAACCGGAGCATACCCTTATGGGAGAGATTACCTCTCAACTTCTTGAGCTCTGCAGGATCCCCCATGTCATACTCACCACTGACAGTGATGAATTGAACCGCCAGTTTGACAGAGTTGAGGAATACATAAATAATAATGAACCCTTTTTCTTCATCGTTAAGAGGAATACATTCTCCGAGGAGAAAGCAGTAAAGAGGCTCTCCTTTGAAACATATGAAAAGCTCATCACTGAAGGCCAATCGGTAACACCTGAACCAACTCGCCTTCAGGTGATACAGAAAATACTTACCGTAAGAGATAAGAACACACTGCTGCTCGCTTCCACGGGAAAGGGCGGCAGGGAGTTGTTCGAGGAGGAGGATTCGCAAAATCATCTCTATATGGTGGGTTCGATGGGATGCGTGAGCTCGATCGGGCTTGGTATTTCCATGGTCAATCATAGGAAAAGGATAATTGCACTCGACGGAGATGGCGCGCTTCTCATGAGAATGGGTTCTTTGGCTACAAATGGATATTACAGACCGAAAAACCTTCTTCATGTCCTCCTGGACAATGGCTCTCATGATTCAACCGGTGGCCAGCAGACAGTGTCCCACAATGTTGGTTTTGCACAGATTGCTCATGAAGCCGGTTATGATCAGTCCATAGTCACAAACAATCTGGATGATATCCTACAATGTATTCAAAAATGGAAACAGGACCCTGTACTGACCTTCCTACATGTCCGGGTTCGGGCTGGTTCGAAGGCAAATCTCGGAAGGCCAACGGTCAAGCCCTTTGAAGTAAAAGATAGGTTGATGTCCGTGCTGAAGGAAACCTATCCACCTCTATCAAAGAATGCATAAAAGGGTAAATGTAGAGTTTCCAACCCGTCAATGAAGGAATTATTAATTTGATTCAAATGAGCATTGTGCTGGCGAACTTCGGATAAATTTGTTGTAAAATTGTTTTAAAACGTATGTTTTCTTTCACATATGGTATATAAAAAATTCGAAGCTCGCTCTAACAGGCATTGGTAGTAGAGCAGGCTGGTAAGGATTGCACTGTGGCAGTTAAAACAGCAGCATTTATGGCAGCGGGAATAGGAAGCAGGTTGTGCGACAGTCTTAAATTGAAACCCAAGGGATTTCTCAATATTGGCGATGGTCCGATTATCGAGCGGTCCGTGAGAGTGCTGCTCGAATATGGAATAGGGAAAATACTTTTAGGTACGGGATATAAATCCGGTTTCTATGAGGAGCTGGAGAGAAGATATGCAGAGGTAATCTGTGTAAATAATTCCGGGTATGAAGAGACTGGAAGTTTTTATACCCTGTACAACATGCGGGAGCACATTACAGAGGATTTCTTGCTCCTGGAATCCGATCTGCTCTATGAAAAGCATGCAGTTTCCTTTTTACAGGAAGATTGTGCAGAAAATATTGTACTTGCCAGTGGCTGGACTCATTCGGGGGATGAATTCTATATCGAAGTGGATGAAAGTCTTTTCCTTGTGCGTATGTCAAAAAACAGGGATGAGCTGAACAGTGTGTATGGTGAACTTGTTGGCATTTCCAAGATATCATACGGGGCATTTGGAGCATTGTGCCGTTGGGCAGAGGCGAATGTGGAGCTCGCCCGCAAGAGGGATTATGAGTTTGCGCTGAACAGTATAGCTCGTGATGTCCCCATTGCCATTAAAAAGATAGATGATTTGCTCTGGGTTGAGATTGATGATGAATCACATCTTCAAAGGGCCCGGAACAACATTTACCCGAAAATCAAGGAGAAGGAACATGAGCACGCCGGTTAAAAGAAACATTCTACTGAACCCGGGACCTGCGACGACAACAGATACTGTGAAGTATTCTCAGGTTGTGCCGGATATATGCCCTCGGGAAAAGGAATTCTGCATGCTCATGGATGACATCCGAAACAAACTTGTGAGAGTGGTTAAAGGTGATGAGAGGTACACATCCATCCTTTTTGCATCCTCCGGCAGTGGTGCTGTTGAAGCGTGCATCAGCTCTGTTGTACTAGAAGGGAAGAAAATCCTCATCATCAACAATGGTGCATACGGTAAGAGAATGATTGAAACCGCCCGGTGTTACTACGATGAGGATCGTATAATTGCCTATGAAATACCCTATGGCGATTACCCGGATGTAGGTAAAATATCCAGTATGCTTTCGGATAATGAGGATATTGCAGTCGTTTTCGTTGTATACCATGAAACCACAACCGGCATGCTCAATCCTGTGAGAGAGATCACCCGATTGGCGCATGAGAAGAACATCGATGTGATCGTGGATGCAATGTCCGCATATGCCGGAGTCCCGATTGATGTGTCGAGAGAAGAATACGATTATCTCATCTCTTCATCCAATAAGTGTATTCAGGGTATGGCAGGGATCAGTTTCGTGATATGCAGAAAAGATAAGCTGGAGCAATTGGATCGAAATGAGAGGAGAAACCTCTATTTCAATCTATGGGATCAGTACAGGTATTTTGAAGAAACAGGGCAGATGCGCTATACTCCCCCTGTTCAGATAGCCTATGCATTGAATCAGGCTCTGAATGAGTTTTTCGAAGAAACAGGTGAAATGCGGTATAAAAGGTACACCGAATCCTGGGAGACATTGATTGCCGGACTGAGGAAGCTCAACTTTCAGCTCCTCCTGCCTGTTGATCAGCAATCAAAGCTGTTGACTGCGGTGATCGACCCCCAGGACGCTAACTATAAGTTCGAGGAAATGCACGACTATCTCTATGAACGAGGCTATACAATTTATCCCGGAAAGGGAGCGAAAAAGGACACATTCAGAATTGCCAATATCGGTGCAATCAACAAAGGTGACATTGAGAGTTTTCTCAGCGTCCTGGGAGAATACCTCGAGAGTTTCAATATACGTGTTTAGCTAGCATTACTTGTAATTATCCATGTAGACAAACCTGCCCCCGTACTTCTCCAGTACTTCCTGACGATCTACGATTTTCATCTCGCTCAGGCAGTCAACGATGAAGCTGCACGCCCTGTCAACAGCATGTCCATCATTGAAATAAAAACTGTTTTTCACAAGGTTTTCAATACGCTTCCTGTACTCAGGGTTGTCGAAGGCATCTTCGATCTTTTCAATAATGCTGTCATTGCTATGGGGATCATAAATCGGACAGCACAGTTTAATGTTGTACTCATCGGGGGGAATGAACAGGTTCTCATGATCATCGGATCTCACAAGCACGATTGGTCTCCCTGTGAGAGAGAAATCATAATTCACCGACGAGTTGTCTCCTATTAATAGATCTGAGATATATATGAAATCAATGATGTCATGATAGGGTTTTGGAAAGAAGTATAGATTCGGATTCCTGTTGTTCCTCTGCCATTTTTGTATGTATGAAATGTTCTCTTTGTCGTTGAAGTGGGGTCTGATGATCAATATATAGTTTTTTGTGATCTCTTCTGCAAAGGTTTCGAAACATTTTCCCAGCGTGCCGCCCCCATACCCCCACGTGGGCGCATATAATACGATTTTCTTTCCATTGCTCTTGATATTGTAATTATGTAAAATGGTTGCCCTATCGTAACTCTTCGTGACGATTGGATCGGAGCGGAACATGCCTATTTTGATTATCTTCCCCTCAAGGCCTTCCGGATCATAGGTGAATCTTTTCAGTTTATCGAGGTCTTTCTCACCGGTCACAAAGTAGTACTCAAACCATTCTGAAAGCAGTTTATTTTCAGGACCATTGGCCTTGTAAATCGTGTCGCATGTTCCGTGATACACAAACACCCTCTTGTAGCTCCTCCCACCGGGGACCAGATCTGCTGCAGTGTGGCAGAGTATCAATCCCTTCCCCAACCGGTCCAATCTCTTCATCTTTCTTCCCAGAATAGTGGCTCTGAACGGACCGTATGTAAAGAGATTGAAAAGGAAGGTCATCGGAAATTCAGTGTAGGTAATCGTTCTCCCTCCAAGCCGGTTTAAAATCGGCCTGGATTGTGAAAACTGGTACACCCGTTTGAAAAAATAGCTCAATCCTCTCATGCCAACTCCACGAAGGATACGATTATTACCGGTATTTTATCACGATTGCAGGAAATATTGAACATCCACTGTACTGCACGTGAGCTTTTTCTTCAGCTTTCTGTTCATGAATATGGAGAACCATATAGAGCACCAAATGTACCGTGGATTGATGATGCTTCATGTGGCTCACACGGAAGTGAACGCTGTTATTCCAGGAAAGAAAGCAAAAGAGGTGGTAAAAGAACTCGTTCAGCCACTTGGTTTTAAAAGGGGTACCGTGGCTGAGCTCATGTACGGCTGCCTCCATTCCCACGAACCCGTGGAACATGCAGTGGAGATAGAAGGCAGCAGCCATCGGCATCCATAAACGCCGAGCGAAGAAGAAGTGGGAGAAGTAGACGGTAGCAAGATATATCAGTAGGATGCTACCAGACTGCAGGAGACCCCTTATATTACTTCGAACGGTAAGTTGCCTCAATTGCCCTTTGTCAATTTACGTCCTGTACAAGTTAATCTTTTTTTCCATCTGTCAGTGGCTCTTCATTTACACAAAATGATACACAATCACTATCTTGAACATAGTCTACCTTCATCAGAATATACTGTCAACTGAGGGGTATACATGAGTATGCGGGGTGTATTAAGAATCAAGCTCCTTCACATCCATGCCTGTCTGAACTTCGAAGGGGTAGAGGCCTGTGACCCCATGACTCCGGGCCACGTCTGTAACTTTGCGGTAAGCCGGGATGGTCGATGATTCGGTGCACCATTGTGAGTAAAATAGATATGTGGTCTCTTACTGGGGTTCCAACCGGTAAAGCCTGCCGTTGTCAGCATCAGTGATAAGCCAGATGAATCCATCAGGGCCCTGCGCCACGTCTCTGATTCGACCAACGAGATCCTGCAGTAATACCTCCTGATGGACCACAGTCTCTCCCTCGATCACCAGGCGACGGAGATGCTTTCCTGCAAGAGCTCCGATAAAGAGATCACCCTGCCATCCGGGGAATTCCGTGCCCGTGTAAAACATCATGCCCGAGGGAGCTATAGATGGCTCCCAGTGCACCAGGGGCTGTTCCATACCTATCCTGTGGGTGCTGCCGTCTCCCACTGGCCCGCCCGAGTACTCTCGACCGTATGTGATCTCCGGCCATCCATAATTGTTTCCTGCTCGTATGATGTTCACCTCATCTCCCCCACGGGGTCCGTGTTCGTGCAGCCAGAGGAGGCCGGTGTCAGGATGCACCGCCATTCCCTGGGCGTTTCTGTGTCCGATGCTGAAAATCTCAGGAAGTGCATCGACATGATCGCTGAAGGGATTGCCGTATGCCGGCTCACCGTTGTCATTGAGTCGGAGTGTGGAACCGCCGTGGTCGCCTAGGTCCTGGGCCCTGTTCCGTTCGCCTCGTTCACCAATTGTCATGTACAGGTAGCCGTCATGATCGAACACAATCCTGGATCCAAAATGCCTTCCGCTGGAAGACGGATTACTCATGATAAACAGCTCCTGCCAGTTCTGCAGTGTGTTGTCGGTCAGACGTCCCCTGCCCAGGGCAGTGGTGTAGCTTCCTGATCCCGTAGGCACTTCCTTGGCATATGTGAAGTAAATCCATCCTGAACTCTCGAAATCACGAGCAAGCGTGATGTCGAGGAGACCACCCTGACCCACGGAGGCCACGGTTGGTACACCGCTTACTCGTAGAACCTGCCCCTCCGTGACATGCACAAGGCCTCCCGGCCGCTCGGTAATGAGTATTGAGCCGTCAGGAAGAAAGGCAATCCCCCAGGGATGGTTCAAACCGTGTGCCGCTTCCATGATTCGGAATGCGTGCTCCTCGGATTGCAATACCGCACCAGAGAGTACATTTTCAGCACTGCATCCTGAGTATAAAAGGGTTAACGTGAAAATGAAAAAAATGCCAAGCCGCCTGTACATACTAAAAACATGGGGTAAACGGGGCAGAGAGACAACCATTTATGGGTGTATGTTATTTAAGATTGAAAAGTGGATTGAATTTCATTGAAACACATCATGAATGAAGGAACGGATTTTATTGCTATGGAAAACTACCTGGCAATTAGAATTGATCCCAGGCGACCTTGCAGTCGATGATCGTCAGCACCACTTCTATGCGCATCATGTTTTCTTTTCCCAATAGCCCGGGATCATCGGAAAGAACCGCCATATCGGCAAGTTTTCCCGGAGAGATCGTTCCCCGCGATCCTTCCTCAAAGGAGGCATAGGCGGGCGATACGGTATACATCTGCAGCGCATCATGTACTGGCAGGGCCTCCTCTGGGGCAATTTCCCTGCCGGACTTTGTCTTTCTGTATACTGCGGCGTGGATACCTTTTAAGGGTTCAAAGGGCAATGAATGTTCTTGTAGAATGGGCCCGTGGAACACTCCGCTTCTCAACCGGGAGAATGACTACTGCGGAAGAGATAGGTCGCGCCTCAGAAATAATTATTGATGCCGTTCAACAGCTTTTGCAGGTAAAAACATCAATGGATAAATAGCATGGAGGAGCTTGGTAAATGAAAATAATATTTGTCATCAATGATGCACCCTATGGATCAGAAAAAGCCTATAATGCATTGCGCCTTGCAATGGACTGCAGAAAGAACAATCTGATGTTGTAATACATATTTTTCTTATGGCAGATGCTGTAACAAGTGGTTTGCCTACCCAGGTACACTTACTCCCTGCAATACCTTTCGAGTAGTCTCTACCTTCAATGAAACGCTCGACTGTCTCCTTGATGTGGATGATCCTGTATGTACAGCACCTCTCTGAGTATTAACAAGGATTGCCAGGATTGGAGGAAGGTTATTTCTTTCTTGCTGATTCCTTCAGTTTGTATGCACACAATTCTCGTGTTATCTGGGAAATGATTGCGCGATCGCTTTCAATGGTGCGGTTATCCCGGAGCTGTTTCTCGAGAGTTTCGAGCAATTCGTGCAGATACGTATTTTGTGAAAGGCTGTAGATAACCCACCGTCCATCCTTCTCATCCACTATAAGCCCCGTATTTTTCATGAGCTTCAGATGTGCCGAAAGGGTGGACAGCGCAATGTTCAGCACTTCATGCATCTCACACACGCAAAGGGATCTCCGCCTGAGCATCAAGAGGATTCTGAGTCTGTTTTCATCGCTCAGTGCCTTGAAGATGTTTAAATAATCAACCAATGTGAGTACTCCATTCTGCATGTACGAGTATATCATTTTTCATTGACAGGGGCAATATGTTTCTATAATATACGAAATATAGAATCAAATAGTAATAAGGAAGAATCGGAGCGGTACCACTAAACATCCATTTTATTACCCATACGGAGGTTTAAGAAGATGGCGAAGGAAAAAGGTCTCAACGTATTTGAGAAGTACCTTACCCTCTGGGTAGTACTCTGCATAGGAGCAGGTATACTGCTTGGTAAAGTGGCACCTTCGTTTGCGGTGAGGCTCGATGACATATCCGTCTTCCAGGTTTCAATCCCCATTGCAATCTGTCTCTTTTTCATGATGTACCCCATCATGGTGAAGATCGACTTCAGCGAGGTCGTTCGTGCGGTCAAAACGCCGAAGCCGGTTGCCATGACCCTATTTATCAACTGGGCCATCAAGCCCTTCACCATGTACCTGATCGCCACGCTTTTTCTCGGATATCTGTTCCGCGGCTTTCTTCCGGGAACTGAGATCATAAAGACCGGGCAGGAGGTTGAGCTGTGGCGGAGCTACGTATCGGGTGCTATTCTTCTCGGTATTGCGCCCTGTACCGCCATGGTGCTCATGTGGAGTTATCTGGCAAAAGGCAACGACGGGCTCACTCTCGTCATGGTGGCCATCAACTCCCTCACCATGCTCTTTCTCTATGCGCCGCTGGGCGGTTTCCTGCTCGGCGTGAACGCCATGCCAATTCCATGGAAGACCATTCTCTTCTCCGTAACTATCTACGTCGGGTTGCCACTTGTTGCAGGGTACTTCAGCAGGAAGTTGATTATAAAACGCAAGGGCATCGACTGGTTCAACGAGAAGTTCCTGCACGTGCTCACGCCCATAAGCATTGCAGCCCTGCTTTTGACGCTGGTGCTTCTCTTCTCCTTCAAGGGCGAGATCATCATCAGCAACCCCCTTACCATCGTGTGGATCGCCATACCGCTATTCATTCAGACAGTGGTCATATTCGCGATCGGGTACTTCCTAATCTCCCGTATACTAAAGCTCTCCTATCACGACGCGGCGCCTGCATCCATGATCGGCGCTTCTAACCACTTCGAGGTTGCCATTGCAACGGCGGCAACCCTGTTTGGTCTCTCATCGGGCGCGGCCCTTGCCACAGTGGTAGGCGTGCTCATCGAGGTGCCGGCGATGCTCATGCTCGTGGCGCTGTGTAAAAAGACTTGTTATCTGTTTAGGGAGTGCAACCTTGATCTTCCCCAGTGCAGGAAGATGAAAAGCTTCAAAGACAAGGAGGCAGTCACGTGAAGCAGAAGGTACTCTTTATCTGTACGCATAACTCCGCCTGGTCTCAGATGGCAGAAGGTCTCATGAATCACGTGATGAGTGACCGGTATGAGGCTTACAGCGCCGGCACTTACGGTGCAAATTACGATAAAACAGACCGAGACTCAAGCTCTATCGATTGTAGTAACCGCGAATTTAACCTATAAAATCTAATGTAGGCACCCAGCTGTTAAGACCTGAGCTTGAGCGCTATGATATCAATTTTATCCGAGGTATCTTCCATCTTATTGCTTATTGAGCTCAAATGTATAATCATCTCTCTCAACATCATTCTTTCCGAAAACTTCTCAATTTTCAGCTTATTAAATAAAGTATCCAATGCTTTCCACGCATACTTATCGACCTCGGCTTCCAAGCGTTCAACTTCGATTGTATCTTTATGCACTTGTTTTACATTTTCAAACAGATTATAAATAGCATCTTTCATCTTCTTCACGCCATTACACGTAAGCTTACTCATTTTTCTTAAATCGTCCTGTAGTGGCCTAGGAACATCGGGATGTATAAGGGTGATAAAATCGCCAAGTTTTTCGGCCCTATTCGCAACCTTGTCCACAGAATCCACTGCAATGAAAAGTACTTCTCGTATCGAAGGCATAAATGCTCCACCGAACATCTCCTTGTCAATCTCCCTCTGAACAGTATCTGCTTCATGCTCCTTCTTGTGTACCTTCTTCGTGTGCGCCATTGATTCTTCTTTTTTCCCCTCGATAAGTAATTCTAAAGCCTTGCAAGCCAGATACACGGTCTCGACGACAAGATCTACATGCTGTTTTATCTGTTCTACAATGTGTTTCTCTTTTTTATGAATGAAAAAAGACATAGAAGCTCCTTTGTATAGATATTACAAATTTAATACTATTATCAAGAGTGAGCATCAAATCCAAAATTAATTTTGCCATTTTTATTTGCCGAGAATCAGTTTCTACTATGTGGTCTTCCAAACTTTCTTTTATCGCATGCCTCAAGATTGCCCCTCAACTTTCCACTCAATTCATTCTTACCCACCTATCCAATGCTGACTGAAACAGGCTCCTTCGCACCATTAGATTATAAAGCTTTCCCATTAAAAGAGCATTGAGTAAATCCTGAGCAAAATAAAAGTAATGGCAAAAGAAGCTGTCGGTGTGCTTATCCACCCCAATCCAATATTTCCTAAGACCTTGAGGTTCACCGCTCCGGATGATTTTACCAGTCCTACGCCCAAAACGGCTCCAACAATTGCCTGGGAGGAGGACACTGGTACACCGACCCAGGTAAATATGTGGACCGTTACAGCCTGTCCCAAAACGGCAACAAGTGCTGCAAGATCACTCATCTCAGTAATTCTCTTCCCCACAGTCATCATTACTCGTTTACTGAAGGTGAGTACACCTAAACCTATCGATAAGCCCCCAATCAGCGTCGCCATGGTTGGTGTCAACAGTCCTGCCTTTACAAATACCCCAGTAGAATTTGCTACATTATTTGCACCCAGCGTATACGCTCCATATATGCCAGCGGCATAGAATCCCACCTTCATCAACAATGACCAAACACGGACATTTTTTATTCTTCCCTCTAACAACCATCCAAAAGTCCTGTACAGACCATATGATATCACTGCTGCTCCAATCGGAGTTAGCACCCAGCTGAGAAGTACCTTTGTCATGATTTTCAGGCTCAGGCCACCACTCATTATACCCACTGCGACTATCGAACCCACAATAGCCTGTGATGTTGATACTGGGAGGGCAAATATTGTGAGCACATTAATTGTAATTGCGGCAGAAAGAGATGCAATAAAGGCTGTATTCAAGTCCATGACTGCGAGTTTCCCATAGGTTTCTATACCTTTGGAACCTTCGAAATAGGCGCCAATCAGCACGAATATCGCTGTGAGAATAACTGCTGTTCTGTATCGTACAACGCCACTCGCAACACCGGTCCCGAATATATTCGCTGCATCATTCGCCCCAAGACCCCAGCCAAGATATATCCCAGATACTATTCGAAACATCACCTTACCTTTGCTTTGCAAGACCTAGTGTGCTAAAAAACGATGTTACCATAATCCTCAACGATTCAACACTCACTCTATCTGCGAAGTATTTCTCTAATTCGCTCAATATATTATTATCATATTTCAAGTTTTCGGCACGATCAATTTATTTCACAATCTTCTACCAATGCTCCAGAAACCTGTCACCGAATATTCCAAATTCCTTATTCTCTCTAACAGACTCGTGTTGAATGTTCTTTGATCTTCAAAAATCATTTCCTTTTTTATTAAACTGATTGTCCGGGTAGGAAACCGCCCGGTTCTACCCGGACTAACATATCAATTAATTTGCTTTTCGAGGATAACAAGGTATACTAAATTCCTTATTGGCTATACACAGAAAAAGGAGGATAGAATGAACATCTATGCAGGAAACTTAGCGGACGAGACCACGGAAGAGGAACTGAACGAGGCGTTCGGCGCCTTCGGACAGGTCTCTTCGGCTAAAATAATCACGGATAAATACACCGGTGCGTCAAGAGGATTCGGTTTTGTTGAGATGCCCGCTAAAGCCGAGGCTGAATCAGCCATCAGCGGGCTGAACGGTACTGAATTAAACGGCCGAACCCTTACCGTCAACGAGGCCCGCCCTCGCCCGGACAGCGGTCGTGGCGGCAGGGGCGGCGGGCGGCGCTACTAGCCGGCGTTCGGCACCGCACTCTTTTACGGCATTACCATATCAGGGAAACGGCATGAACGGTGCGGCAAGAAAAGATATAAAACTCGGCATGAAAGTTTCTATCGAGCAGAAGAAAGACCAGCGCACAGAAGCTTTGACCGAGGGGACGGTCGAGGATATCCTCACGAATTCCGCAACTCATCCCCACGGCATCAAGGTACGCTTGAGCACAGGAGAGATCGGCAGGGTGAAGATCATTCATGACTGATAGTATGCAGCAGTCCTGAATGTAAAAGAGATTGTCTGTCTGGCGAAGATAGTAAAGATGACATCTCGAAGACACTCATTTCA
>JAGLSF010000379.1 GCA_023136305.1 Spirochaetota bacterium | reverse complement strand
TGGGAAGCGTGGCCATCATAGGAGGAGGGCCGGCAGGGCTTGCCTGTGCCTTCTTTCTTGCCCGGGAGGGTTTTGCCGTCACGGTTTTCGAACGGCGGGACCGCCCGGGCGGTACGGTAAGGCACACCATACCCCGGTTCAGGCTTCCCGACTCCATCATCGAAGATGACGTGGAGCTTATTCGGGGACTCGGAGTGGAGATCAGGACGGGCTGGAAGGAGGAGCTTTCCATCGACGCACTGCGCAAGGGTGGTTTCTCGTATGTGGTTCTTGCAACAGGCTCGGGAAATGCGAAGAGGCTTGAGCTCCCCGGCACTGAAGGTGTGGAGGGGTATTACACGGGAATGGATTTTCTTGAAATGATAAAGCGAGGCGAAAGGCCCACTGTGGGAGAAGGGGTGCTCGTCATTGGCGGCGGCAACTCGGCGGTCGATGCAGCGCGCGCCGCACTTCGTCTCAGTTCGGGCTCTGTGCGCATCGTCTATCGGCGTGACCTCATGAGCATGCCCGCGGACCGGGAAGAAATCGACGCCTGCGTGGAGGAGCATATCTCCATTGATGAGCTCCTCGGCCCTCTGGAACTGCTCACAAAGAAGGGAAAGATCCGCGGGCTTCGGTGCGCGCGCATGAAGCTCGGTGAAATCGATGAGACGGGCAGAAGGCGCCCGGTGCCCATAGAGGGGAAATGGGTTGATCTTGAGGCAGACACGGTGATCGCAGCGGTTGGAGAGGAGGTTGAGATGAAACTTCTTGAAAACAACCGAATCGAATTACAAAATGGCAGGAGGGTTTCGGTGAATCCAGAAACAGGAGAGACATCCATTTCCGGGGTATACGCAGCAGGGGATTGCGTGAGGGGTCCTGCCACCGTGGTCGAGGCCATTGCAGACGCAAAGACCGTGGTTATGTCCATTCTGAAGAGAGAAGGGCTTGCGGATGATGCACTGATCGATCACATGTACGAACCTGCATCCCACGATCGAATTGCGGAAAACCGAATGCGGCGTGCCGGGGTCTATTTCTACGATCCGGTAGAGAAACTTTCCCTCAAAAGGAGAAAAGGCTTCGAAACGGTCATTCAGACAGTGACCAATGAGAACGCGGTCGAGGAGAGCGAACGATGCCTGCGCTGTTCGCAGTTCTGCAGCAAGTGCGTGGAGGTCTGCCCGAACAGGGCCAACGTGACGCTTTTCATGGACCCGGTCAGCCTCAATGTTCCGGTACTGGGTGTGCGCATAGGCATGGGTGATCTGGGTGTGCTCTCGCAGGGTACACAGATTCTGCACATCGATGATTTCTGTAACGAGTGCGGTAATTGCGAGACCTTCTGTCCCCATCAGGGAAGGCCCTACACGGTCAAGCCGACGCTCTTCTCGGATGAGGCGATGTATATGAGCAGCGAAAACAGCGGCTTCTATGTGAAGGAAAAGGAAAAGGGTTCCCACAGGTTTGGATGCAGGCTCAACACTCTGGTCTATGACATGCACATCGATCACGGGGAAGGGATACTTACACTTTCGTCGAACCTTTTTTCCCTCCGGTTCCTCATCTATGGGACTGCCGGCAGCATCGAACTGGAGGAACACAAGCTTCATGAAAGCGGGAGTGACACCCAGGACCTCGACACGAGCAGCATGATAGGCCTCTACCTGATTGCCCGGAACCTGTTGTCGGATCACAGCTATCTCATAACCTGAAGAGAGTGGGGTGTGGAGTGGGAATACTCATAGAGAATGCCACCATGGTACAGTTCCATCCGGCAAAGGTTGTCCGGGGAACAGACATGTATATCGAAAAAAACCGGATTGAAAAGATCGGCACAGAATTGAAAGCGTCACTGAAAGATATAAAGGTCGATCGGATTATTGATGCTCAGGGAAAAATCCTCACACCCGGCATGGTCTGTTCCCACAACCACTTCTACTCGGCGCTTGCCCGCGGCATCGTTGCCGACATCCC
>JAGLSF010000378.1 GCA_023136305.1 Spirochaetota bacterium | reverse complement strand
CGATGGATGAACTGCTCTCCTATCTCAGAAGGAAGTATTTCGATATAAAGATCATTATCACTACCAGGGAGTATTCACCTGAGCTCGAATTGAAGCTTCGTCCGTTCAAGCTTCTCTATATCATGGCCTGGCCCGTAAATTTCGAGCTGTTGCAATCAATTATCGCCAGGGGTCTCGAGACTGAAAGTGTTGCAGTTGCCTGTGCAGGCGCATATTGATTGAACACCAAAGAGCGCTTCAAAGTGGGGTGTTACCCGACTTTTTTAATACCTTTTAAGGAGATGTACCATGAAAAAGATCTTTGTAATCATCGCAATCGTTGTTGTTCTCGCAGCTGCCCTGTTCGCCTCACCGATTCTCGGTAGGGAAGGCAGGGACACCGCCCAATTTGTCGGAACTGCATATGCAAGCGAAGGCGGCGGTGGTGGATTCTGATGTCATTCATGGCAGGGGAGCGCTGTGCAGTGCAGACTGTGCAGTGTTCTCCTCCCCTATGTATTGAACCATGAGACCATACTATGAAGTCATCTCCAATTGACATGGGAAAAAGGGGAGCCTCTCTATCCGAAGACGTTTTGAACAGCCTCAGGGATCTTCTCTTCGTATTTGATGAAGATCTTCATCTCTTTCTATGGAACAGCCGGGTCAATGAGGTCACCGGATACACGGACAGTGAGCTTTCGTCACTGCGGGTTGACCATCTCTGCTCGGAGGTGGATATAGAGCTCCTGAAGAGGAACCTGGACAAAGTATGGAAGATGGAGGGGGCCTCCCTCGAGATTGCAATTATCTCAAAAAAGGGACGTAAAATACCCTGCCACTTTACCTGTACACCATTCAAGAGCAGGGAGGATGAGATCACAGGGATATGCGGGGTCGGACGGGAAATCGGTGTGCACGACGAACTGCAGAAGAAGGGATCCTATTATAATCGTCTTTTCCACGGTATGCTCACCGGTTTCTGTCACTGTGAAATAATAAGCAACAGGGACAATCAGCCAATCGATGCCCGTTTCCTCGATGTGAACCCCGCTTTTGAACAGATAACGGGGCTGGAGAGAAATAGAATCATTAACAAAACTGCGGGAGATGTACTTCCCGGTTTTGAATCCTTCTGGATTTCCATGTACAATGCCCTCTCATCGGCTGAGCAACCCGTCCATTCGGTTTTTTTCTTCAAAGAGAGGGACAAATACTTTGAAACTACCTCATTTTTCCCTGATACTGACCAGCTCATTACAATTTTCACCGACATTACTGAAAGCAGAAAAGTACAGGAAGAGAACAAGGCCCTGCAGTCCCAACTCTTCCAGGCCCAGAAGATGGAGAACATTGGGAGGCTGGCCGGCGGTATTGCCCATGATTTCAACAATCTATTGACCGCAATTCACGGATACACCGACCTTGCCATGATGCAAAAGGACAATGAAGATAAGTTAAAGGAGAGCCTGGAGCAGATCAGCCTTGCTACCCAGCGGGCAGCTCAACTCGCCCAGCAGCTCCTCTTCTTCAGCAAGCATGAGCCCGATGAACGGTCTCCAAGCAATGTAAACGACATTATATCGGTTATTCACAACATGCTCAAAAGAATCATTGGAGAGCATATAGGCGTGTCTCTCGATCTCAATCCGGAATTATGGGTATCCATGGTCAATCAGAGCCAGATCGAACAGGTCATCATGAACCTCTCCATCAATGCCCGGGATGCAATGGAAGAGGGCGGAACGCTCACCATTTCGACGAGAAATATCCACATTGATGAAGAAAACCTCAACCTCTACCCATCCGGGCGATCGGGTAGATTTGTCTGCATCGCTGTTGAGGACTCCGGCTTCGGCATGAGCAGAGAAACAATCGGACAGATTTTCAAACCCTTCTTCACCACCAAGGGAAAGGCGCGGGGAACAGGCCTCGGTCTGTCAGTGGTGAACGGTATTGTCAAGGAACATCATGGCTGGATCAATGTCTACAGTGAAGAAGGCCTGGGCACGACCTTCAAG
>JAGLSF010000377.1 GCA_023136305.1 Spirochaetota bacterium | reverse complement strand
ATGAGCTCCATGAGCTGCTTGTCATTGTACGCCTCAGAACGCTCTGCAGGAACGCCGGCATAAAGATACTCAGGGAGAAGGAGAACGAGCTTCAACTTATTTTCGAGAAAAGCAGGGTCGATATTATTGGACTCCTGCAGAAGGTCAATGAGAACAGGCGCATATTCAGCATCTCTCCACGAGATCACAACACTCTGCATGTATACAGGGTGTTTAAAAATAATGCTGAAAAGTACGAATTTTTAAAGGAGCTCTTCGATTAGTCGCTGGTGTTTAATTGTTCATTGGAGATTGTATCTAATACACCAGCTCAATCATTCGTTTCTTATTCATAAATATACCGTTGTATATATCACTAAGCATGCTAACTTATTAATAAATTTCTAATTGTTCACAGGAAACTCATTATGATCAGCCTTCCGAAAGATGAATCCACACGAAGGGTTGAGGGTCTGCGGGAGTATCTGATTCGAGCGGGTATGGATTGCGCACTCATCTTTCACAACATTGATCGTTTCTACTACACGGGGACACTGCAGGACGGAGTTCTCATGGTGCATGTAAACCATGACCCGATTCTATTCATCAGGAGAACTCTTTCAAGGGCCAGGGAGGAGTCGGCACTTGAGCATGTTGTAGGATTTCGGAACCTGCGGGAGATTGTAGATTTCATGCATGACCACGACCTGTCCTGCGGACAGGTTGGTGTTGACATGGACATCCTTCCCGCGAAGCTTTACCTGGGCTTGAAAGAGGTTTTACCCGACGGCGAAATTGTGGATATAGCGGGTTTCATTCGACGGCAGCGGGCAGTGAAATCGCCCTATGAACTCTCCCTCATGGAGGAGGCAGGGCGTCGTTTTGACCATGTTCTCGAGGGGATGAGGGATGAGCTGCGTCCTGGGATGAGTGAGTATCAGGCTTATATGCGGTTTGCGCAACTTCTTCTGAATCATCATTCTTCACTGCTCATCCGTTCACGCATGTTCAACATGGAGGCGGAAACGCGCTACATTCTGAGCGGCGACAGTGCAGCAAAACTGTCCGCAATCGATTCTCCAACCGCAGCAGGTACGGGTCTGAGCCGTGCATTCCCCGCAGGTGCGGGAAATAGGAAGCTAAGGGCTGGAGAGCCCATTCTCATCGATTCTGTATTTGTGCATGAGGGGTATCTTGTTGATTGTACCCGCATATATGCCTTTGGAGATCTTGATCCGGTGTACACCAGCGCACACGACCTTTCAAGAATGTGTCACGATCTTTTCATTTCCCAGGTGAAACCCGGAACCTACATCCCCGACCTCTTCAGAATGGTTGCCGGGTTCGTTGAAGAGAAGGGTATGGACGATGTGTTCATGGGCGGGGTTCGTTTTATTGGTCATGGTGTCGGTCTCGAACTCGATGAGTTTCCTGTCATTTCCGAGCGCTTCGAAGATATTCTGGAGGAGGGAATGGCAATTGCCTTTGAGCCGAAATTCGTTTTTCCCGGTGGAACAGTCGGATTTGAGAACACCTACAGAATTGTTTCGGAAGGCGTTGAATCGCTGAACCGTATGGACGAGGCCATTCAATATCTCTGATCTCCATGGGCAGGACCATTGTGGAAAATTTCGTTGTCCGTGATACGTTATATCGTTAGATTTACTCCAACAGAGAGGAAGGGTGAAAAAATGAAGAGAATGCTCATTGGAATAATAGTTATAATTATTCTATACGGCGGTTTGGCACCCTACACCATCATGCAGAGGAACGCAGGCGGCACTCAGTCCTTTGCGCAGACCAAGCAGGACCCATCAACTTGGCTGGTAAAGATAGATGGAAAGACCATTACACTCAAGGAGTTTGAGCAGGAGTTCGATGTACATGTATACTCCCTTCCGATCGTGGATGAGGACAAGGAGCGGTATTCAGAAGATGAAGCGAATAGGAAACGATTTCTCACAAACCTTGTCAACGAGAACCTCATTTACAATAAAGCGATGGATAATGGATATCTCAAGC
>JAGLSF010000376.1 GCA_023136305.1 Spirochaetota bacterium | reverse complement strand
ATACTCATTTTACCACGGTATCTCATACATAGTATCGTAATGAAAATCGGGACAGGTAATAGGTATATCAATTCATACAAGGACATGTTATGATGCCTGCTCTGTGGTTTGGGTTTATCTTTGGCGGCGCCGGACTGATTTATTTCATCGTAATGATAGTACGCGGCACTGTAAACCCTCGAAAACTCCGTTCCATTGAACATCTTATCGAAAGTGGTCATGTAAAACTTGCGTTGAGACAGGTGAAAACGCTCCTTGCGCGCAACGAGAGAAATATAGATGCCCACTGGCTTCTTGGTGAATGTTACAGGTCCGGAAATCGTCCCGAGCTTGCCCTTGTGGAGTACAAGTACATCATCAATGCCGCACGCTTCACCCCTGGTGTGTCCGAGAGAAAGGTTTGCGAACGACTGGGTGAAATGTATCTGCAACTCGGTCAGCTCGATGAGGCGCAGAAGGAGTTCATTCTTCTCTCCAAAAGAGATCCTGATAATTATGAACTGTACTTTAAAATCGCCCAACTGTTCGAGGAACGTGACTATACCGATTCAGCACTTTCACATTACAAGAAGGTCATGAGCATCAATCCAAGCCATGCCCCGGCTCATTTCAGGCTGGGAGTGATCTATTTCAAGAAAAATGCAGTAAAGGAAGCAGGGCAGGAATTGCAGCTGGCTGTAAATCTGGATCAGGAGAACTACGCTCCCTATTACTATCTCGGAAAGATCTCGAGAATGACCGGTGACAGGAACAATGCGCTTGCCCTGTTTGAAAAGGCGCTCCATGATAGAGAGCTGAGGCAGCGTGTCTATCTTGAAAGGGCGAATATATTTGTGGTTAAAAAGGCCTATGAAGATGCTGTCCATGATCTGCTCAAGGCTGTAGAACTTGGCGAGAAGGATATGCCCGTCATAATGGCGGCCCGGTACCTTCTTGCGCGCTGTTATGAGGCGATGAATGATCTCAGAGGTGCAGTTGAGCAGTGGGAATGGCTGTATGAGAGGAATCCCAATTATGCGGATGTAGAGGGAAAACTCTCCCTCTACGGTGCGCTGAGAGCCGATGACAGGCTCAAGGACTTTCTTATCGCTCCCGCAGAAAAGTTTGGCCAATACTGCGAGGGTATCGTTGCCCTCCTTGGATTGAAGGTACATCAGGAGGTATCGGCAGAGACCGATATTCGTGAGTATGCCGCCTATGAGGCTGATCGGCGTCCTATGAGGGGCGAGTCCGGACTCTGTGTAGTGCGCGTCATCCGGTCTACCGATCCAGTCGGTTACGAAGATGCACGTGGCCTCTACGACATGATGAGGAAGATGAATGCTACACGGTCGGTTTTTATTACTGCATCCAAGTTCACAAAGAATGCCGTGGAGTTTTCACAGATTCGCCCCGTTGATCTGATCGACAAAGAAGAGCTGACCAAGCTGCTCCAAAAAATTACCATCTGACGGTAGACTGCCCTTGTCCGGTGACCTCAGAGAATATTCCACACAGGTATTTGCACCCTCTCATATTGTGCAAATCCTTCAGGCCAATGGATTGGCGCTGAAAAAATCTTTTGGACAGAATCTACTCATTAATCGCGATGCGGCCCTGCGGACTCTTCAATATGCGGACCTGCATGCCGGTGACCGGGTGCTGGAGATCGGCCCCGGGCTCGGCGCTCTCACCTTTCTCCTGGCAGGGATTGTACAGGAGGTCGTGGCAATTGAGATTGATCGCGGCTTCGCAGCACACCTCTCCCGAAAAACAGAGGAGTTTGCATGCGGTACTGTCCGGATCATACATAGCGACTTTCTCTCCCTGCGATTGGACGATCTGCCCTTTTCTGAACCGCCTAATCGTGTGTTGAGCAACTTTCCCTACAGCATCGCGATCAAGTCGCTTATTCGAATAGTTGATGAGTTCCACAGCGTTGATTCCATAACCGGCATGGTGCAGCGGGAACTGGCGGACAGAATATCGGCTTCCCCCGGTGACAAGCAGTACTCCTTTGTAAGCGTGTA
>JAGLSF010000375.1 GCA_023136305.1 Spirochaetota bacterium | reverse complement strand
AGCTTACGATTTTATCTATTTCGGCAGGGCTATCCGCAGAACCATAGACGAATTTGTGCCTGATGCCGACCTCGAGAAGCGCCCCGTGCATGACAAGGCCTCCCACCGGCCTCCAGCCCTGGGACCCCGGATGGGTCCATATGAGAAGGCCCCTGCCGGTCATTGCATAGTCGCGAACCGCACCGATAAGATGGGATGCCCATACCCAGGTTCCTGAAAAGAGTATGACAAGATCGATGCGCTCATCATCCTTCATCCGCTTCAGTGCCTCCCGGGCCTCGCGCTTCGTAGCAACAACCACATCATGTTCAACAAGTGCAATCCCCCGTTTCCGGAGCGCCTCTTTCGCCTGTCCGATGAGCTTCTCGTCAATAAAAGGAGCCCCCAATGGGTCTTTCAGTCCATCCTTGTGCGTGCCGTACACGATGAAACCAGCGGTGGGTTCAATCATGATAGTTCCTCCTCGCATCTCCAATGAGCGACGGCTGGGATTTTACCACCCCCCCCCTCATGGAGGAATAGCATAATGGGTATACCTTCTCCTGACAGGTATCAGGTGCAATTCCCCTCATAGGTGCCCTTCACCTGTCAAGTGCTGCTCATCCAATAGGTGCTCTGTACCTATTGGATGCTGGGAAGCTTCTTGAATGCAGGATACAGTTCACGATAAGTCTCGAAACGTTCACTGTAGCGTTTGGCATTTTCCGGTATAGGTTTAATGACCTCTCCTGTTTGCACCCACCTTTCGACAAGTGATGTGAGCGGTTCCTCTGTAATGGCCGCACAGGCCAGCATGGCTGCTGCGAAGCATGCGGCTTCTGTCACTACAACCGTGGTGATCGGTTTGTCCAGAATATCGGCCTTGAGCTGTGTCCATATGGGGCTCTTGGCCCCGCCGCCGATTGCCCTGAGCTCGTCTATGTGGATACCGGAACGGTCGAGTATCTCCAGATTGAGCCGCATCTCGAAGGCAACTCCCTCGAGAAGCCCGCGCAACACATCCTCCCGGGTGGTGGTGAGCTTGAGACCCAATACTGCCCCGTATACATCATGATCGAAATAGGGTGTGCCTGTGGGAGTGAAATAGGGAAGAACGAGGAGAGGTGAGGGGGTTCGGCCGATCTTTTCGAGCAGCAGTTCATAGGCATCCCTGCCTGAGCGCTCGGCTTCCCGCATTTCCTCCTGGCCCCACTGGTCCCTGAACCACTTGAGTATGTTTCCCCCCGTCAGGCTGAATGCAACGGTTGTGTACATACCTTCGAGAATGTAATCATAGGTGCATATGTTGTTGTTGAAGAGATCGTCGCTGAGAATAGGATCGGTGAATGCCGGGGTAATACATTCCGACGTTCCCGTAGCGTACATGGCCTTGCCGGGTTTCACCACACCGGCACCAAGCGCACCCAGGGGCTGGTCGTGTCCCGCAGAGATAACCTGTACATCCGGGCCCATGCCGAGGGCCCTGGCCACAGACGGATCGACAGAGCCGACGATGTTTCCAGACGCGGTCGGTACGGCGAACCTGGAGGCATCGAGCCCCGCAGCATCGAGGATCTCACTGTCCCACTGGTGGCTCTGAATGTTGAACATCATGGTACGGCCTGCAAGGGACCAGGAGATATGCGGTTCCACTCCTAGATGGTACTGCAGGAAGTCCTCGAAGCAGAGGAATTTGACGGCACGGTCGAATGACCCTCTCCTGTTTTCCATAATCCAGAGAAGCTTGAACAGGGAGAACATGGGATGCGCCGTGTGTCCG
Organism: Spirochaetota bacterium; assembly: GCA_023136305.1. GTDB lineage: Bacteria > Spirochaetota > B62-G9 > B62-G9 > DRHN01 > JAGLSF01. The sequence goes on along the minus strand of JAGLSF010000375.1, from coordinate 266 downwards.
GTGATACGGTAGAGCCGTTCGATGCCGAATTCCTTGCTGAAATGTTTCATGTGAGCGGCTGCCCGTGTATCAAAGGTGATCATTGCGTTGGAGAGGCTTTCACCTTCAACGCCTATGGGCGTGAATGCCTCGCCCTGGCATGAGATTCCCAGTCCCTGCACCGGATCCTCTGAACACTGGGACTGTGCTTCCCTCATGACCTCGAAGCAGCGATCCCGCACCTGGGTGGAGTCGAGTTCCGCCCACCCCTCCTGCGGCATAACGGT
>JAGLSF010000374.1 GCA_023136305.1 Spirochaetota bacterium | reverse complement strand
AGTACCTCTATGGCCACATGGGTGTTTCCCAACACATTCTCTATCCGACCGGACTTCATATTTCCCACAATATGCTTTATCTGGCTGCGATCATCCGTCATACCGATGACAATACTCCCATCCTCCATGGCTGAAATGACAACCCACACATTCTGTCCTATATCACTCTCACGGATAGTGATAAAACCCTTCTTTGAAATCTCAATATTGTCAAACCAGAAATGATTTACTACAAAGAGAATAATGTATAACGGCAGGATTGAAATGAGATTCAGCAACACGATGATCTTGAAGTTCCGGTAGCTCAATCCAATGAATTCTCTGATTGCTTTCAATACCATTCGTACACATCCATCCTCATGCATCCATCGTATCAAAGTAACACATTACAGCTGTTTACGCATACACTGAAAGCTTTATAAGATGCATGAAATATATACACAGTTTTGATCCCATCCTTCTAAATAAATTATGCAAACGCAATATTAACCATGGACAAATTATGAGTTTTATGAAATACTATGCCGTATAAACTATATTACCAAGGAGGAATCTCTCATGAAACCATGGAAGCTGTTGTTGATTTTGATCTTGATGGTGATTCTTATTCCATTCCTACTACTTGCCAGTGGCGATAGAAAAAAGGGTGGCACTGCTGAAGAGGAAGGCGTTGTCACACTCCGCATCGTATGGGAGAACTGGGGAGCTGATTTCACGAAGTATCTGGATGGAGAATGGACCGAAAAATATGAAGCGGACCATCCGAATGTGAAACTCGAATGGCTGTTTCCTGCAAGCTGGCAGGAAAAGGAGATAGCGGAGCTTGCCGGTGGTGATATGACCTTTGATGTGTTCTATATGCGGCCATCCTTTCTGCCAAGTCTCGTCGAGCAGAACGGTCTCATTCCCTTAAATGATTACTTTGAGAAGTCGGGGGTGAAGACCAGTGATTTCGTTGATGCCACCATCAGAACCTGTATGGTGGGTGACACCATATACACCATCCCAGGAGGTGCCGATTTTATCGGCTGGTTTGTCAACAGAGACATGTTGAAAGCGGCTGGGTATGACCCTGAGAATCCAGGCATCAATTCTATTAAGGATGTTGAAGAGGTCAACAGAAGGCTGGCCAAGTGGGATGAAAATGGAAAATTAGTTCAGATAGGATATCAGCCGATAGACGTATTCCAGCTCGTTAACTGGGGATACATGTTCGGCGGTGAATGGTATGATGAGGAAACCCAGAAAGTGACGGGAAACGACCCTGCCAATGTGGAGGCGCTCGAATGGCTGGTCGAGCTCGTAGATGAGTATGGTTTTGAAGACCTCCTTGAAATCAGGGGGGAATATGCAGAGTGGTCGGGATCAAGCCCGGACCATCCCTTCATACTTGGAATGGCTGCGTTCCATCCAAACGGCTGGTGGAACTATGAAATAATTACAAGTTATGCACCGGACATGGACTATGGGGTGATAAATTTTCCAACCCTTACCGGTGATCCTTCTGAAAAAGCCAACTGGGTAGTCATGGGTTGGAGCGTGGGTATTCCCAAAGGGGCACCCCATCCGGATGAGGCATGGGAATTCCTCAAATATTCCTGGTACGACTACACCGCGGAATTCGGAGCGCTTACCATCAACTCGCCGAGCGTGAAGGCATCATTTCCACGCTTTGAAGAGCTCATTGAAGAACAATTCGGTGCGGACAATAAAATATCTCAAGTGATGCCCATGTTCGATGAAATCGGTCTTCACGCCACTAAGACCTATCCGCAAACTCCGGCAGGAGAATTCTTCGACGCAGAGCTGGTAAGGGCGATGGAAGCGGCAATGTCGCATCAGTTGACTGCACAGGAAGCTCTCGACACGTTTACCGAAAGGGTTCAGGTTCAGATTGACCGGGCTTTGGGAAAATAGTACAAACTAATCTCTAACGAAAAACAGGATAGGGCTTGGACGGGCCCTGTCCTGTTTTTGTAAAAGGGAGAGCGAAAGCTTCAATGACGAAAGGCGAGCGCAGGAAGATACTCATAGGTC
>JAGLSF010000373.1 GCA_023136305.1 Spirochaetota bacterium | reverse complement strand
CGAAAACGGGGTATTGAAAGCATGAAGCTGGTCGTGGACATCAACTACGAGCTCGGGTCTACCATACTGGGTGGCGTCAACTATGCTGCGTGGGGATACCGTACAGGCAAGCCTAGGACGAATGATGAGTGGAACTGGTCGGTCGAGTGCATGAAAGAGATCGCCGCCTATGCAAAACAGAAGGGTGATCTGAAGATCTGCGTCGAGGCGATCAACCGTTTCGAGACCCACTTCCTTAATATTGCAGAGGATGCGGTACAGTACTGCAAGGATGTGGGAACAGGCAACATGGGCGTACACCTCGACTGCTTTCATATGATACGCGAGGAGCTGAGCTTCAAGGGTGCCGTTGAGACCTGCGGCAAGGAGTATCTCGGCTATCTGCACGTATGCGAAAGCAACCGGGGTATACCGGGTACAGGGCTGGTACCATGGAAGGAGTTTTTTACCGCAATCAAGAAGATTGGCTACGATGGTCCCATGGTGATCGAATCCTTTGATCCGAGTTTTGAGGAGCTCAACAGCCTCTGCTCCATATGGCGGAAATTTGCCGATTCCGGTGAGGAGCTCGCCGTACAGGGTCTCAAAAACCTGAAGAAGATCGCTGCAGCGATATGAAAGAGGTCACATCATGGTAATGAAAAAGTTTATCAACAATCCCGAAGATGTTGCCAGGGAGCTGACACGCGGACTCGTCAAGGCCTACAGCAACTATCTGAAGCTTGTGGGAAACGACATCATGATCCGGACAAAGCCCAAAGAGAAGGGCAAGGTGCAGATTGTGTTTGCCCAGGGCATCGGGCATGAACCCGGTCTCACCGGCATGCTCGGCTATGGTATGCACGACGTTTCCGTGCCGGGCAACATCTTTGCCTGTGCAGGTGGAGACCGTATATACGAGGGGATCAAGGTCGCGTGGGAGATGAGCGGCAACACACCCGTGCTGGTGCTCATCGCCAATCATGAGGGTGATGTACTCAACGGCAACATGGGCATAGATATGGCGCGGGATGACGGCATCGAGGTGGAGAGCGTCCTCCTCTACGATGACATCGCGAGCGCACCCAAGGGCGAGGAGGAGGAACGCCGTGGAATGGCAGGCATGATATTTGGCATTAAGATAGCCGGCGCCCTGGCAGAAGAAGGGGCTGACATTCAGACAATAGCCGAGAAGACCCGGCAGATCAATGCCGCGGCACGCACCATACTCGTGGCCATGTCATCATGCACCATTCCCACAACGGGACAATCGCTCTTCAGCATCGCTGACGACGAGCTCATCATCGGACCGGGCCAGCATGGTGAGCCCGGACCGGAAGGGCCGATGAAGATAAAACCCGCCAATGAGGTGATCGAAGATGTTGCAGGGCGCCTCATCGATGATGGTGAGTACAGGAAGGGTGACGACCTTCTCGTAATTATCAACGGATGCGGCAGCACTACGCTTATGGAGATGTTTATTCTGTACGACCATCTGGAGGAGTACCTGCTGTCCAGGGGTCTGAAGCCCTACAAACCGCAGATCGGCAACTTTATCACCACGCAGGAGATGGCGGGATTTCAGCTTACCATGGCCAGAGCGGATAAGGAGATGAAGAGGTTGTGGGATGCGCCCTGCGATACACCATACTTTAAAATTACCGGTGTATAATCTGAGGAACGGGTAGTCCTATCCTCATCCGGGGACTTCATGCAGTATCAACTTTTTTAGAATAGAAACTGTATCAGGAAGTCCTTGTTACCACCTTTCCTTCTGCATATTCCTTAGAAAATCGAAAGAGAGGTTCCTCCTTGTAGGGTAAAAAAATGAGGGATTTTTATTATTCTAATTCATGAAAATGCCAATAACACAAATGCCTTTTCCATCCCAATTACCTTGACATAGTATTATTTATCGGTATAGTATGATGCAAAATTGGTGAAAGATTATTGTGTAAAAATTTGTTTGTATGATAGCGTGGTTTTTCCAGTAACCTGAAGATTTAATTGTTTCTACTCAACAATGAGGAGGCATTAAATGGCTGCAGAATCTGCTCAACAAGGTGAAAAGAAAGA
>JAGLSF010000372.1 GCA_023136305.1 Spirochaetota bacterium | reverse complement strand
GGCCTCCATGTCTGTGCAGGCATTGCCAAACTGCGTGGCTGTGGCAACCATGGACGGATAGGAGTTGAACTGCGGCGGCTCGAGCCCCTCCGGATCATAGGCTTCACGAAAATACTGAAACCTGTTCAGTTTTTCCATGGTTTCTTCGGGCGCGGGCTCCTTCCATGCATCCGGATCGAACTCAATGTCGTAGCAATACTCGTCCACAATATTGAGGAACTTGCCCGGGCAGGTATACACCATGTCAGCGCCAGCGAGCTTCTCGACGTGCCAGACCCTTGTCTTACCGTCGACCACGGGGCCCTTTCTCATGGAGGCGACGAGCATCTTGGAGGGGTAGTTTCCACTCTCCAGATACTCGATCCCCTTTTTCAGAATCACGATGGACGACCACCGAAGTTCCGACTCCGAAAGCTTTAGCCCAAGTTTTTCCTGCTCTGTCTGAAAGTTGCCCAGCTCCTCGTAGCGGGCCGTCATATAGGCGATCGTGGACCTCCAGTGCGAGAGGTCGGCACCCTTCTGCTTTGCAGCTTCCAGGCCCTCCTTCACGGCCTTCGCAACTGCAACAAACTGCGGAAGGGTGAAGCAGAGTGTGGCGCAGGTCGAGATACCCTTTGAGGTGAGATACTTCACAACCTCAAGACCCTGGGCAGTACCCGGTATCTTGATCATGATATTAGTGGAAAGCGCCGCAATCTCCTCGGCCTGACGCTTCATCAGGTCTGTGTTCTCGTATTCGCGCGCATCCACCTGGCCGGTGAGATACCCATACTGGAACCCGGACTCGTTGAATTTACCCGTGTAGTACTCGCCACCCCGTTTGATGAGCTCGAGATAGAGCTTCCACCAGAGCTGGGACACCGATGCATCGGGGTTCTGTCTGCGCAGCTCGATGACGTATGCCTTCCAGAACTCAGGCCTGTCCCTCAGTGCAGCCAGTAACAGAGGTGGGTTGGTGGTACAGCCGCGGAAGAGCTGTTCACCGGGATTTTCACCCGCGTAGTATCGTTTGTGCCATGCAGCATACTCCTCTTTTCGTTCATCCGCCGCATCGGCAATGGTTTTCTTTGACCAGGACTCATATACGAAGGGGGAAGAATCCCACCATATTTCACTCGTTTCGCAGGTTTCGGCGAACCTCTCCACCGGACTCCTTGCAGACGCCGCCATGGTCTCCTCCTTTTGTGAAAGAAATTGTTAAAGATTTAATTTTCTCGATTGGCCCCCAATGTATCCTTTCCCAAAGGAAAAATCAATAGAAATTAGGACTGGATATCAATCTGCACCTTTAGTATCATTAACCTACCTTTGAGTGGTGCGAGGAAGAAATGCCCGTACCGACGATCAGCTATGACAGGGGAGAGGTCCGGATCATCGATCAGACACAGCTCCCGCTGCACAAAACATTCATCACCATACATACCAAGGAAGAGATGTGGGATGCCATCAAGCAGCTCAAGATCAGGGGAGCTCCCGCAATCGGTATTGCAGCCGCATTCGGCATTCATCTTGGGATCAGGGATTTTAAGGGAGACGACAGGGACGCTTTTCTGAAGGCCCTTCAGCAGGTATGCGACTATATCGGGTCGTCAAGGCCCACTGCGGTCAACCTCTTCTGGGCCATCGACAGGATACAGAACCTGGTCGACCGCTACCGGGACCTTTCGGTGGACAAACTGAAGGAGCTTATCCTGCACGAAGCGGTTGAGATGATCGAGGAGGACAATCGTATCTGCCGTGCCATAGGAGAAAAGGGGGCGGTGCTGATCGGTGACGGATACGGCCTGCTCACGCACTGCAATGCGGGAGGGCTCGCCACGGCCATGTACGGCACAGCCCTTTCACCCATGTTCAGGGCACAGGAGATGGGCCTGGGAATTCACGTGTACGTTGATGAGACGAGGCCGCTTCTGCAGGGAGCACGTATTACGGCCTGGGAACTCATGGAGGCGGGGATTTCCACCACACTCATCACCGACAACATGGCAGCCTTCACCATGTCTCAGGGGAAAATCAACCTTGTCATTGTCGGAGCCGACCGCATTGCTGCCAACGGTGAT
>JAGLSF010000371.1 GCA_023136305.1 Spirochaetota bacterium | reverse complement strand
GCGAGCTTCATGGCAGATTCATTGGCAACCGAACCGTGCAGACAGAAGCTGATCTTCTTGAGGTTTTTCGGCGCCAGCTCCCCGAGTTTCTTCAGGAGAAGAAGTTTGGGGATGGTCTCAAAGCTCGTCCGTACATGCGTGATCTTCTGAACCTGCTCAGTGACCGCGTGGGTGACCTTCGGGTGGCTGAAACCGATATTAAAGGTCCAGGCCTGGGATGTGCAGTCGATGTACTCCCTGCCGCTCGAGTCTTTGATAACAGCCCCTCTGCCGCTCTCGATCAGTACGGGCAGTCCTCCGCCGACCGATCCTGACATGAGGTATTTCCTTCCCTCTTCCAGGTCCTTTGGATTGACATTCTCAAACATGATTGAAACTCCTTCTATAGTGTGCTGTATTGACAAGGCCCCGCGGCTGCGGGTCCCTGCCTGTATCCCATATAGTCAGGTACTTCCGCCCCAAACTAGGCGGTTAGATCCAGGATGACCTTCAATCCCTCACGCTCCTTCATGACCTGCATGCCTTTGTTCGCATCGCCGAGTAAGAATTTATGCGTTACGAAGCGTTCCAGATCCAGGGTTGGAGCTATGGCCGCCGCACGCCTGAAGTCATCGATGGTCGAATCGATGCTTCCGAAAATGGTGACCTCCCTGTAATGGACCACGTTTGGATCCATGTTCCAGATGTGGCCATGGGGAAGGCCGCCGAAGATTAGGAGCTTTCCTCCCTTCTTTACGATTTTATAGCCATTCTCGATGGCACCAATGCTCGGCGCCGCTGTGATGACAACGTCCACTCCACTCTGGCCGAAGTACTCAAATACCTGTTTCTCCCAGTCAACTTTTTCGGCATTGATGGTGATGTCTGCACCGAAGGATTCAGCTTCTCTGAGCCGGCCGTCCACGAGGTCTATGATGCTTATTTTCCCTGCACCCAGTGTTTTGGAAACGAGCAGATGTGAGAGACCAATGGGCCCCGACCCGAAAATAACGACCGAGTCGCCGGGCTGTATGCCCAGCTGCCGCTGTCCGTGCAGGCAGCAGCTCAGGGGTTCGATCATGGTCCCGGCGTAGTCTGAGACACTGTCCCCGATCTTTACAAGTGCACCGCGTTCAACCCCCTTGGCCGGTATGCGCATGTACTCAGCATTGGCACCGTCAAAGGTGCATCCGAACACCACCACATCGTCACAGAGATGCTCTTTGCCCGATACGCAGAACTCGCACTGCCCGCATCCATAGATCGGCGCAACAACGATGCGCTCCCCGGGGCTGTACCCGTGGACACTGCTGCCTACTTTGAACACCTCAGCGGTCAATTCATGACCGAAGATGACGGGGATCTTGTAGCGCTCCTCGATCCCCTTGAAGTAGCTTCGTGCATCTGAACCGCAGATACCGCTTGCGCGAATTTTCAGGAGAATATCGCCTCCCTCCATGGCGGGTATGTCGACTTTCTCGATTCTCATGTCCTCGGGCTTGCCGTAGAAGAGGGCGGCATGCATCTTCTCACTCATTTTGTTTCTCCTGGCAGTGTTAAAAATTGGTTGAATTTAACACAATTTAACATTAAGATATAAAAAAATCAAGGTAGAAAATCCACCGATTTCTGCAATTGGGGCGGGCATAACATGAACATACGCCAGTCACAGATCCTCGAACTCATCGAGAAACATGAGCGTATCTCCATTGCCTCTATCCGCGAGGCCTTCTCTGTTTCCGAGATGACCGTACGGCGCGATCTCGCCTATCTGGAGGAAAATGGATATGTCACCAGGATACATGGGGGGGTAATTGCAGGCCGCAGGCTTTTCTTCGCTTCCTCCTTCAGTCACCGTACAAAGGAGCATGTTGAGGAGAAGAGGAAGATCGCACAGGCGGCGGTCTCCCTCATAGAGCCGGGTGAAAACGTCATTCTCGATACGGGAACCACCACCCTCTACATCGCTGAGGAGCTGGTGAAGCTCGACCTGGTGATCACCGTGGGGACCACGTCCCTCGCCGTGGCGAGCACGCTATTCAATTCAAACATGGATGTGCTCATCTTTGGCGGTTTTCTCCGC
>JAGLSF010000370.1 GCA_023136305.1 Spirochaetota bacterium | reverse complement strand
TACGGAACCGTACGTACGGTGGTGTAGGAGGACGGGGGCTAGGCGCCCCCTCCTACCTGATACTACCTGTGCAGATTATTCATCAGAGTTATGGGCACAAGGAAAATCCCCCTTGTGTTATGCTGCCTGTACGGATCATTCGCCAGAGTTGCCGGCACACGGAGGAGGCTGCAATCAATCCGGAGTATACACACAGGGACAGGGTGTCGCTGCTTGGTATTGGGATCGGACTGATCTCCTTCAGCATTAAGTTCGTTCAGTTCAAACCGAACAGGGTCGCAACGGGTCAGGGATTGTTCGCCTGGGAGGTGTTTACCATTCTGCAGCTTCTTGGGCTCCTGCTCCCCTGGATATTCACCCTTTTACTCTACCTTGCACCCGCTTCGAAAAAGGGTGCAGGACCCCTTCTGCCCTTCATCAACGGGATGCTCGGTAATATCGCCGTTGTACTCGTGTTCATATACGTGGGTGTGGCGACCAGAAGCCTGGTGCCCCCTGAATTTCCCTATGCCCGGACCTCCATGGCTTTCGGTTCATGGGTGATGGTATTCGGCGGCTACGCCCTAGTACTCTCATCCGTTCAGCGACTCTCCGACCGGAGATGGGCGGCGATTTTTCTGTCGCTCGCCGGCTTTGTGGCTGTTGTGCTTCTCATTACCTCCGGGTATCTCGACGAGCTCTCCATTATCAAGGAGTACTTCGTTCGACGGGACCGTTTCCTCGACGAGCTGCTGCGGCACCTTGTCCTGTCGGGTACTGCGGTTCTCCTCGCCGTCATCATCGGCATACCCCTCGGCGTGCTTGCACACCGCGGCCGATTGCTCGAGAAACCGATCTTTTTCATCGTTAACACGGTTCAGACCATCCCGTCACTCGCACTTTTCGGCATTATGATAGCGCCGCTGTCGCTGCTGTCACAGAGATTTCCTGTCCTCCGACAGCTCGGCATTAAGGGGATCGGTTCAGCACCGGCTCTCATTGCACTCACCCTCTACGCACTTCTACCGATCGTACGAAATACCTATACAAGCCTCAAGGTGCTCGATCCTTCGGTTGTTGATGCGGCACGGGGTATGGGGATGAGCAGGCTGCAGCTGCTCATGCTTGTTGAGGTGCCGCTTTCACTTCCCATCATCATGAGCGGCGTACGGGTATCCATGGTGCAGGCAATCGGCAACACCACCGTGGCAGCACTCATTGGTGCCGGTGGTTTGGGGACCTTTGTGTTTCAGGGGCTGGGGCAGGCGGTGCCGGATCTTATACTGCTGGGCGCCCTTCCGGTTATTCTTCTGGCAGTGGTTGTGGATAAGGTGATGCAGCTTATCATCAGGGCTGTGACGCCCAGGGGGGTCATGCGCATCGGTGAGAATGGTGTGTAGGGGTGGAGAAGAAGTGAAAAGGTGATTCATACAGAGAATACGGGGAAAGTGAAATGATTGAATTGAGGGGACTCACCAAAGAGTACGGTGATTTGACAGCTGTGCGCAATATCTCCTTCACCGTGGGTAAGGGTGAGGTGTGCGTGCTTATCGGGCCATCGGGGTGTGGGAAAACGACAGCCCTGAAGATGATTAACCGCATGCTCGAGCCTACAGCCGGGGAAGTGTTTATCGAGGGCACGAGCGTGCACAATCTGAGACCTGAGCTGCTGCGCCGAAAAATAGGGTATGTCATCCAGTATGTGGGGCTTTTCCCGCACATGACCGTGGCGGAAAACATCGGCGTGGTACCACGCCTGTTGTCATGGGACAGAGAGCGCATTGCGGCAAGGGTGATGGAGCTGCTCGATCTTATGGAGATGAAACCTGACATGTATCGGGATAAATACCCGGGCGAGCTCTCAGGAGGTGAGGCGCAGCGTATCGGTGTGGCACGTGCCCTTGCCGCAGATCCGCCTCTTCTGCTCATGGATGAGCCTTTCGGAGCCGTTGACCCGCTCACCCGTGAAATCCTGCAGACCGAGTTTGTGAAGATACAGCGGGCGCTCAAGAAGACCGTGGTGTTCGTTACCCATGATCTGGACGAAGCGATCAGGATCGCCGATCGCATTGTCATTATGCGGCAGT
>JAGLSF010000037.1 GCA_023136305.1 Spirochaetota bacterium | reverse complement strand
GTATGGCCTTGAGCTGCTCCCTGAGGAAATACTCACGCTGCTGCTTCGTCACCTTTTCGTTGATATTGTCCTGTATCTTTTTCTGCAGCTTCATGAGCTCCTTCTCACGATGGAGCAGGGTCAGCACATTCTCGATCCGCTTCTTCACATCCAGGGTCTCCAGTATGCTCTGCTGCTTCTCTCTATCGATGTTCAGTATGGAGGCGATGAAATCGGTGACCCTCTCCGCGCCATTCAGGTTCGCCATGTTCAGCTTTATTTCCTCGGTAAAGAAGGGGTTGTCCTCTGAAACCTCCTTGATCTCCGTGTAGAGAGTCCTCGTGAGCGCCTGGAGCTCGTTATCCATGTGTGTCTGCTCTTCAACGTACTCTACAGCAGCGACCACGTAGGGATTCATGGTGAGGAACTTCTTTATCTGCAGGCGTTTCAGCGTATTGATGAATATATTGATCTTCCCGTCGGGAAGGTTGATCTTCTTCATGATCTTTGCGATCGTCCCGATGCGATAGAGGTTGTCCTCCCCGTCATCTTCCACATCGGGATTCTTTTCCAGCACGAGCCCTATATACCCGTCGATCTCAATGACCCGCTCAACGGTCTTGATATGCTTGTCTTCACCTATGATGAGCGGCATGAATATACCAGGGAAGACCGGCCTGGTTTTCATGGGTATGAGTGAGAGTTTTGGCGGCAGTACCTTGTCCACCGATACGAGTGTCTTGCTATCATCAACGTCTATCTGATCCATATTCCTATTACCCTATCCTTTCTTATATCAACGCAACCGTTCACAAACCTGTGAATGGACCTCTGTTCCTGTTATAAATAATATAATAAAAAACCCGGCTTAAATAAATATTGCTAGAAACTTAACCATGTGTTATTCTAACAAAAATTTTTTTATGGGGAAGATGATGATAGTCATTGGTGAGCTTATCAATTCAACGAGAAAGAAGATAAAGGAAGCAATGGCAAACCGCGACGCGGACTACATCAAGAATCTTGCGAAGCGGCAGGACGAAGCCGGTGCCGATTTCATAGATGTGAATGCCGGTGCTTTCGTGGATGATGAGATGGAAGTGCTGAAGTGGGCTCTTGAAGAGGTAATGAGTGTCACGGAGAAACCTATTGCGGTAGACAGCCCTCGGTGCGAAGCAATTAAAATGGGCCTCGAGCTACACCGTAACGGGAAACCAATGCTCAACTCGATTACCAAAGAGAGCGAACGATGGAAAGAGGTTTTTCCGGTTGCAGTGGAGCATGACTGTCTGGTACTCGGCCTCTGCATCGATGACAGCGGGATCCCGGAAGAGGCCGACAAACGGGTACAGATCGCAGACAGGATCATCAACGAACTGGTCAAGGCCGGGAAGAACATCGAGGACATTGCTATTGACCCGCTCACCACACCACTCAGCGTGAACACGAACTATGGTATCCTTGTTCTGGACACCATAAAGGGTGTGAAGAAGAACTTTCCCAAGGTGAAACTGATCACCGGACTCAGCAATATTTCCTATGGACTGCCTGCGCGTAAGCAGGTCAACCGGGCCTTTGTGGTCACCTGCATGGTGAACGGACTCGACGGTGCTCTCATCGATCCCTTCGATACAACGATAATGAGCCTGATTCGAGCAACCGAAGCGCTCATGAACAAAGACCCCTTCTGCGGCAACTACCTCAAAGCCTTCAGGGCCGGGCTGGTAACGAAGGATTGAGGTATGGCGTCAACCTGGTACAATAAACGGCGGGTCTCCCATGGGCCCGCCTTTTTCATTACTGCTCTGTCAGCGGAGAATACATTTCAGTAATTTAAAGTACAGGGGGCACCTGATGGCAAAGGATTCTATTTCAAAGAACGATTTCGTACAGATGGTCGAACGGTTGTACAGGACGATCGACGCACAGAAGGAGGATCTCTCAAAGCTCGATACGGAGATCGGAGACGGCGATCATGGATTTAGTATTGCCACCGGTTTTAGAAAATTTTATGAGAACCTCGATGAGTATGCAAAACTTGACATCGGCCCGCTTCTCAAAAAGGGAGGGTTCGAACTCATAAAGAATGTCGGGGGGGCCGCTGGTGCAGTGTTCGGCACCTTCTTCGTTGGACAGTCCGCATATTATGACTGCAACCTGAAGGGTAAAGATCCGCTCGATCTGCAGGACATAACGAATATGTTCGAACATGCACTGGATCAGATCAAGAATCGCGGACACGCCAAGCCCGGTGACAAGACCATGGTGGATGCCCTCGAGCCTGCTGTCGAGAGCCTCAAGGCAAGTGCAGCACAGGGCTCGGGCCTTGCCGATGCCTTCAAACTGGCAGCGGAGAAGGCGAATGAGGGAGCCGAGAAAACCAAAGAGATGGTCGCGACCCATGGACGGGCAAAGAATCTTGGCGAGCGCAGTATCGGCTACATGGATCCGGGCGCGAAAACCATGTCCGTGATCATTCACACTATCGCCGAATACCTTGCAGAGTAACCCTGCTGTTCATACCACAGCTCATAAAAAAGAGGCACATGAATGATCACTGAATTTCTTCACGTGGGGATCAGTGTCAGAGATCTCAACGAAGCGGCACTGTTTTTCAGGGAAGTAATGGGTATGAAAGAAGAGTACAGAACGATCAACGAGGGTGAACGGATAAGCCGGGTTGTGGGTGTTGAAAATGCCTATATGGATGTGTGCGTGCTGCGTAAGGGAGCGGTCCAAATAGAACTCCTTGAGTACAAAAATGACCAGGCTAAATCCAAAAAAGGCTATAAACCGCAGGACGAGCCCGGCCTTGTGCACATAGCATTTCTCGTCGAGGATGTGGACAGCGAGTATAAACGGTTAAAGATCCTCGGTTATGAGGGTTATGCACCGCCCATGGTTGCACGTGAAAACGGACCAAAAATCACCTATGTAAAAGGTCCCGACAACGTGATCATCGAGCTGTTTCAGAAAAAGTAGGAGGGCCCGTATCCATATTTCTATTTCACAGCGCGGCCTCTGGCCGCGCTCGAAGTGGAAAACATGCCGAATCCCGACAGGATTGTGCGAAGTATCAGGAAAACACTTTCTGACCGGTAAGGTAAAGGGTACCGATTCATGCAGTCTTTCATAACCACACCGTGCTAAGAGAGAACCGAAATGAACAACTGTATCGTATTCACCAACTGGAAGATGAACAAGACACTGACGGAAACGGAGGAGTTCTTTAAAAAGCTGGTGGAGCTGCATGGGGACCGCAGGGGCCTTGAGCTCATCATGTGCATACCCTCCCTGTACATCGGATCTGTCGCTTCGCTCTGCCGGGGCTCCAGTATCCGTGTGGGATCGGAGAACATCTACCCCGGCAATTGGGGTGCATATACCGGGGAGATTTCGGCACCCATGCTCGCCAGCGTGGGCTGCGAAGTGGCGCTCATCGGACACTCTGAGCGAAGAAAGTACTTTCACGAGGACGACGAGCTCGTGGGGAGAAAGCTCAAATCTGCATTGGAGCACGGCATATTCCCCATTGTCTGCATCGGTGAGACCCGGGAGGAACGGGATGCCGGCCGGATGTTCTCTGTGCTGGAGAGGCAGGTTGAAACCTGCTTTCAGTGCCTCACCACTGAAAACAGGCTGCACATAGCCTATGAGCCGCGCTGGGCAATCGGTACCGGTGTCATACCTGAGTACCCCGAAATCGAAGAGGCCCACCGTTTCATCAGGGAAGAGATAGTGAAGCGCTATGGCACGGCTTTTTCCACCAACATCAGCCTGCTCTACGGCGGCAGTGTAAGCCCTGAGAACAGCTTCGCCATCTGTTCGCTGGAACACGTGGACGGTGTGGGCTACGGAGGCTGCAGCCTCGACCTGGACTGCCTCAGCAGGGGAATTGAGGAATCGATCCGGGCTTTTCGAGATAATCATCCGCTCCCGCCCGCATGACGCCCTTACGTGAATACTTGGACTCGGAAATGTGCTTACCGACTGACGTCAGAAGAAAAACCGGCGTTTCACTGAATTGTTCCTGCGATCTGAGCCATGAATCTCTATATCACCGAAGAGCCATCCTTCGACCTCGCAGTATCCAGCGGAATCAATACCCTCACTGAATCAGCTGAACTTAGGCTTTCTGCGGATCCACGTAACTGATGCGTGGAGGTGTTACCAGTGATCACTGACTAAAAAACTCTCTGTCGCTTAACTCCTGCCGCCTCCAGTATATCGGGTATCGCTGACTCCCTGCCAATCGCCATGATATGTACTCCATCCGCGAGCTTTTCTTCCCGGATCGTCCTGATCATCCGTCCAGCAATGGCGATGCCCGTTTCAAATTCCCCTTTCTTTCCAGCTGAAGACAGCTCATCTATCAGGCTTTGAGGTACTATAATTCCCGGCACATTCCGGGTCATGTATTTAGCCATCCCCGTACCAGTGAGCAGCACAATACCCGCAAGTATCTTGACATCAAATTGCCTGGCATAATTCATGAAACTCCTAAACGTATCCAGATCGTATATTGCCTGTGTTTGAAAGAACTTCGCACCGATCGTGACCTTTTTTTCAAACTTTATGAGCTGCGGTTCGACAGGAAGGGATTCCGGAGTAACGATTGCCCCGGGAAAAAAATCCGGGTAAAAAGGTTGTTCACCACTCAATTTGTTGTTACCAATATCCACCCCCCGGCCCAGATGATTCATCACATCGATTAACTGCGTCGAATCCAGATCGAAAACCGGTTTCGCCTGCGGATGATCACCGACTGTCACGGCATCGCCCGTGAGGGCCAGTACATTTTGAATGCCCAAACTGGCCGCAAAGAGGAGGTCGGACTCTAGCGCAATTCTATTCCGGTCCCTACAGGTCATCTGCAGAATAGGCGTGCCGCCGGCCTTGATAATATCCAGGCAGCCTCCAATTGATGGATATCGCATGACTGAGCTCTGATTATCCGTTACGTTGAGTGCATCAACCCTGTCTATGAGCAGTTCGATGTGCTCCCGCATCTTCCGTAAATCGGCTCCCTTCGGCGGTCCGACCTCAGCTGTGACCACAAAGTCACCCGCCTCAAGTTTTTGTCTGAATAAGTTTTTCATAGAACCCTAAAACCTCCTCTGCTTTCGGAAGGCTCACAAATTACGATTATCGCTCGTCAAGAAGGAATGGGACGGGCTTCAGAGCATGCTGATAATTCTTGGGGGGGTGATATTTCCTAAGCTCGTCCAACCTGCCCTGGTCTTTGAGTTTGTTGTAAATGAGTGTCCAGGCACAGTCCTTGTTCTTATCCACCTCGCACATCCCATTGTCTGTACCGCCACACGGTCCGTTGCACATTGTTTTCGGACAAATAATCATGGGACAGATGCTTGCCGTTGCACTAAGCAGGCATTCACCGCACTGCATGCAGGCGGAGGTATATGTACCCTCCGGAGATTCTATACTCATCGAAACCGTATCATTTGCAGGCAGCACCGGCAGGCTCGTACCCCTGGCTATCTATTGATTGCCAAAACCACAGCTCATCTCAAGTATGACTTCAGCCTGAGAGAGTTTTGCCTTCTCCTCCTTCATGATTTCATGTGACAACACGTCACATGCCGTCGGTATGACTGTCCACCCGACTATATCCTTTCCCTTTTGCCTTAAGAATTTCGACATCTCAACCACTTCTCCGACTCCGCCCGTTCTGCACATAGTGGCACAGGTTCCGCATCCGATAAGGTACAATTTGTGAAAATCATTCAAACTCTCCAAGATCTCTTCCCGATCTTTCATTTTGGTGATGCTTCTCATATCGTTCTCCTCATTCAAACGCCTGCAGATATTGCTTCACGGAATTCCGGCTCAAACAACTGCAACGTATCGAGCAGTCCGGTTGGAGCCGATATTCCCAGGCCACAGAGGGAGGAATCGCCCATTGAGGCGGCAATTTCCCTGATCATTGTGACGTCCCCTTCGCTCCCATCACCATCACAGATTCTACTCAGCAATCTGTTGATCACATAGTTGCCCTCCCTGCAGGGTATGCACTTACCACACGACTCGTGCAGGAAAAATGCCATATTTTCACGCATCATCTCGACCATGTTTCTCGAGCTGTTGAAAACCACAACACCGCCCGCGCCAAGCACATCTTCAAAACAGAGTAATCTTTCCAGATCGTCGCCGGCAACGATTCTTCCCGATGCGCCCCCTATCTGAACCGCTTTCACGTCATTGGCGCATGCCTTGTCTATAACGAGAACCCGCAGGCTCGTACCCAGGGGAAGCTCGTACACACCAGGTCTCCGAACATCACCGGACACTGAAAAGAGCTTTGTCCCCTTACTCATCTCAGTCCCAATACTGGAAAAGGCTTCACTCCCGTTGACGATTATCCAGGGCAGATTTGAAAGCGTCTCTACATTGATGATCAATGTCGGTTTCCCAAAGAGTCCCGAATTGGTGGGATAGGGTGGCTTCAATCTCGGTTCACCACGTCTCTGCTCAATTGATTCGATTAATGCGGTCTCCTCACCGCAAATGTATGCACCCGCTCCCACAAAAAGTTCCAATCGGAAATCACATTTCCCCAGGCTTAATGCTTCCTCCTCCATTTCCTCAATTGCCCTGCGTATATCGTCGATTAAATAAGAATACTCAGTCCTCAGATACATGTACCCCTGACGGGCCCCAACCGCCAGCCCCGCAATCATCATACCTTCGAGCACCAGATAGGGGCAGTTCTTCAATAGTTCACGGTCCTTGAATGTACCGACTTCACCCTCATCGGCGTTACAAATAACGAATTTTTCGGGTTCCTGAACCTGCTCTGCCATTTCCAGCTTAAATCCTGTCGGGAATCCGGCCCCGGCCCGTCCCCTGAGCTGAGATTTTTTTATCTCATCTATGATGTTTTTCCGCCCCATTCCTGCGGCCTTCTGCAGTGCGGTAAGGCCTCCCAGTGCCCTGTACGCATCCAGGCTCTCGGTTTTCCTGGTTATGTATTTTTTAAGTATCATTCCTCCACCTCAGGCTGCTCTCGTAGGAGCATCTCCAGGAGCCTCTGTATCTCTTTCCGAGTGAGATCGCCGTACAGGTGGCCGTTTACGAGCATTGCGGGAGCCCTATCGCATGCACCGATGCAGTTTACCAGGTGCAGGGAAAACATCCCGTCCTCCGTACACTCCTCCGGACCGATACGAAGCATGGTCTGCAGAGCGGCAAGGATATCCTCAGAACCCTTCATTCTGCACGGCTGGCTTTGACATAGGTTTATCTTGTACTTTCCCCTCGCAGAAGACGAGGTCTCGGAATAAAAGGTCGAGATGGAGTAAACGGCGGCAACGCTTCTACCATGCCTCTTTGCAATTTGGACAAATGCTTCAGAATCAAGCGCTCCGTTTTTTTTCTCATATTCCTTGAACTCGGACAACATATTATTCTTCATGTGATATTCCCCTCGTATAGGCAGGGTTCCTTTTCAGCCCTCCCCTTTGAGGTGTTGATCAGAGCCCCCACAGGGCACACATCGGCACACACGGTACAATCCTCGCAGTCCTCCATTTTGAGCTCTGCATCATCCCTTAGAACGATACGGGAATCATGACCTCGAAATGCAACAGCCCACACCTCTTTTTCCGCAATTTCCCTGCAGGCCCGCACGCAACGCCTGCACAGAATACACTTGGAGAGGTCACGCTGAATTGAGGGATGGCATTGATCCATCATCAACGCAGTTCTACTCTTTATGAAATAGCTATTCGTAATGCCGAGCTCGGCGGCTACCTTTCTAAGCTCGCAGAGGTTTGCCGCATCACACACCAGGCAGTTATCTGCATGGTTTGCCAGTAGGAGCTTCAGATTGGTGCGTCGCGTCTGCAACACCCGAGGGGTTCCAGTTTCGATGTTCATTAAGGATCGGACTGTCGAGGAACAGGCGGGTATCAAGTTGCCGTTGTTTTTTACCTCCACTACACAAACTCTACAGCTTCCCACGGGCGAGAGGTCATCATGATTGCAGAGTGTTGGGATATAGATGCCGTTCCGCCGGGAAACTTCCAGGATGGTATCACCCTCCCCGGCTTCGACCTCGTTTCCGTTTATCTGTATTTTCAAAATAGTGTCTCCTCTTCACCCCCTAATTCGATGTCATAACTGGCATGTATTCTCTTTGTCGCAAAAAATATGTTATTAATCTTATTTGATTTATATGGTTATATCGATAAAAAATCGGGGCCCATACACCCCTTCTCTATTTTTGCAGGCTACACATTATACATCCCTTTGTCAACTTTTTTATCATGATAAAAAACTTTACGTACATACCTGCGAACCACCCCCGGAGCGTATAGACCCCCGTCCTGAGTGGATCGAATCAGGCCTCTTCCTCATAGTAGGGTTCAAGCCGTTCACCCCAGCGCTCATAGTTTTCAAAACGGGTGAACTCTTTGAAGAACTTAAGCTCAATCGTACCCGTGGGTCCATTTCGCTGCTTTTGTATGATGATTTCCGCAAGCCCTTCCTTGTCACTGTGTGGATTGTACAACTCGTCACGGTAGAGAAAGATCACCACATCAGCGTCCTGCTCAATAGCACCTGATTCACGCAGGTCTGAGAGTATGGGGCGCCTGTCCCTTCCCCGCGTTTCAACTGCACGCGAAAGCTGAGACAGTGCGATGACCGGTATACTGAGCTCCCGGGCGAGTGCCTTGAGTGATCGGGATATCTCGGAAATTTCCTGTGTGCGGCCCTCTTTCTTTCGTATGGAGGACATGAGCTGTAGATAGTCAACGATGATGAGGTCGAGGCCGTGTCGCGACTGTATGCGTCGTGCTTTTGCCCTGAGCTGTATGTCGGAAATGCCCGGTGTCTCGTCAATGAAAATGGTAGCCTCCGAGAGTTTTCCTGCTGCCGTGGTAAGCGGACCCCACTCTTCGGTCCTGAGCAGACCTTTTCTGAGCCGCTGCGAGTCGATGCGCGCCTCCGAGCAGAGCATGCGCTGCATGAGCGCTTCCTTCGACATCTCAAGGCTGAACACCGCAACCTTCAGCCGCTGCAGAATGGCCACGTTCTGAGCAATGTTCAACGCAAGGGCCGTTTTACCCACTGATGGACGTGCAGCTACGACGATGAACTCCGAGTTCTGGAAACCGGAAGTCAGGTCGTCGAGTTCCTTGAATCCGCTCGGTATACCTGTATAGTTGTCTCCCCGGTGAAAGAGTTTCTCAATAGCAGTGATGCTGTCCTTGATGACCTCACTGATGGGAAAGTATCCCTGCACACCCTTTCGCTCGGTTACGTCGAAGATGAGCTTCTCCGCCTCATCTACAATCTCATAGGCATCCTTCTCCGTATTGTAACAGAGGGAAATGGCGCTCGATGAGGCCCGAATCAGTTTCCGGAGCAGGGACTTTTGTTCGACGATCTTTGCGTAGTACTCCGCGTTTGCCGAGGTGGGTGTTTCATCGAGAAGTGAGGAAATATATCCGACACCACCTGCACTGTCAAGCTCCCCGCTTCCGCGTAAATAATCGGTCAAGGTTACGATGTCAACGGGGGTGGAACGGCCGTACAGTTCGAGTAGGGTCCTGAAGATAATCCTGTGTTGTTCGCTGTAAAAATCTTCGTCAGTCAGTACATCAATCGCCACTTCAATGGCTTCTCTGTCAAGCAGCATGCTGCCGAGACATGCACGCTCTGCTTCGAGGTTCTGTGGCGGGAGTTTATCGGTCAGTGTAGATATATTTTGTAAACCCTCGGCCATGGCAGCCCTAGTCCTCTTTGACGACCCATACCTTCAGTTCAGCCTCTATGTCCTCATAAACCTTTACGGCAACCGTGTATGCACCAGTTTGTTTTATCGGTTCGCCCAACAGAATGTTTTTCTTCTCTATCTGATACCCCTGTTCATCGAGTCTTTTCATGATGTCCTGCTCATGAATTGCACCGAAGAGCTTCTCGTTTTTTCCAACGGCTGCCGGTATATTAATGGAGAGATTGCTCAGATCATCGGCAAGCTGCTGGGCTTCCTCCCGCTTCTTGACCTTTCTGAGATCGATCTTCTTCTGCTGTTCCTTCATGCGGTTCCTGTTGAAGGAAGTATCCTCAACGGCGAATCCCTTTGGGAACAGAAAATTGCGGGCATAGCCCCGAGCCACTCCCCTGGTTTCTCCTTCTTCACCAAGACCTTTTACATCCTGAACCAGTATAACCTTCATGCACTGCTCCTCTTCTTCTTTTCAATGTGTTCGCGCATTTTCAACCAGATATCGGCAACACCGATACCGGTCACGATCGTGACAAAAAGTATAAACGAGTAAATGAGAAAGAATAACAGTATCGCGTACTGAAACACCTGCGGTATTTTAATCCGGTCGGCCAGGACCTTGATAAATGCCAGGCCGCGCAGGAAAAAG
Organism: Spirochaetota bacterium; assembly: GCA_023136305.1. Lineage (GTDB taxonomy): Bacteria > Spirochaetota > B62-G9 > B62-G9 > DRHN01 > JAGLSF01. Next base: position 1,450 of record JAGLSF010000037.1, on the reverse strand, counting down.
AGAAAGGAGCAGATAACCGCAGCATTCCAGCTCAGGATCCCCAGGGCACTGTTCTTCAGATAGAGGTTGATATAGATCAGGCCCCACGAGATTATGAGCACCCATACCCAGAAATCGCCGATCCTGTAGTTGCTGATGCTGTACCGAAATGCTGCCCTGCTCAACCTTCTCTTGAAGTATAGCCTCACAAAACTGATTCCAAGAAAAATAATGATGATCTGTTTTATGAGGTACCCGCCCCTGGGTGCAATCCCAAAGATGACGTTGGTCCTGTATATCTCAGCAGCTAACTTGACCTTCCTTGCAACATCGTTGTAGTCTATGCCCCGATCGGTCAGCATCCCGCTGTAGTGCTGCATATGTGAAAGATAGCTGTCGACATAGGTAGCAGTCTTCAGGTTAACGAACTGCTCATACCCGTCAAAAAGCTGTTTGAATCCACCCATCAATCCGGAAATGACAAGCGGCAGAATTGCAATGCCCGCATAAACCGTGAGGCTGAAGAACACCACATAATTCAGCCTGTAATTTTGTGCAACGAAATAGCCAAGAAATATACCAAGACAGCCGAAGATGAAGAAGAAATCGAGAAACCTTCCTCCCCGGAGACCCGTAATATTCTCGATAAAACTGAACGAGTAGTGGGTCGGTGACAGAAGTAGGAACTCATTGTCCAGAGGAAACCGCACTATCTCATTCGCCATCATATAGAAAAGCAGAACCGTTCCGGAGACAAGAAATATCAGTGCTTCTTTCCATCCCCTCTTGATCACAATGATCATGACGGGAACGAATGAAAGCTCGGCAAAGACAACAGAGAGATAAAGTACCACGGACAAAAGAGTCAGAAGAAAGCACTCTCCCAATTCGCGCCATGCGACCTTTATATCGGGGATGGTGATCTTTTCCTTCAGTTCGCTCATTCGGAGATGGGGGATCTTGGAATAATCGATCTTCTGACCCGTCAGTTTCATCTTCGACAACAGGTCCCCGAACCATATCTTGTCGAACTTGAGAGAAATGTGAGCACCCTCCCTCTGGCTACATAAGCCATTCTACTTAGTCACATAGGGAAGCAGGGCTACCGTGCGTGCTCTCTTGACTGCAGCAGAGACGATTCTCTGATGCTTGGCGCACGTACCGGTCATCCTTCTCGTCATGATCTTTCCACGTTCCGTGACAAACCTCCGCAAGAGATCCACATCCTTATAATCGACAGCATTGATCTTATTGACGCACAGCCTGCAGACCTTGCGACGGAAATATCCCCTGCGAGGCCTGCCGTGACCGCTGTTCTGTGCCCGATAATCGGGCCTTCCCCTGCCCCTGCCGGGAGGCCCACCTGGTCTTCGGTCTTCCGGGCCCTTCCTTGGTGGGCCGGTTTTACTCTCCGCTTTGGCTGCAGTCTCACTCTTCTCTTCAGCTGCAGCCTCAGCATCCACCTCAACTG
>JAGLSF010000369.1 GCA_023136305.1 Spirochaetota bacterium | reverse complement strand
GGCAGAGGTGAGCGTATTCTCTTTGTTGATGACGATTCTTCCATTCGCAGCTTCATGAAAACTCAGCTCAGTGAGAATGGATACACCGTATTTGCCGCGGACAATGTTCAGGCAGCAATTGAGCTGTGTCAAAGAGAAAATTACAGGATAGACCTCCTGTTTACCGATGCTGTACTTCCCGACAAGAAAGGAACCGACCTCATCGACTCTCTGTTCAATCACAACCCCGAATTGAAGGTCATCCTTACAAGCGGATACTCAGGTATCGGCAATGAAAAGAATATCAGGGGCGGCAGGCATTTTCGATTCATACACAAGCCCTACTCGCTCATCGATTCGCTCAGCACCATCAGAGAAACCCTGGATGTGTAACCCCTTCTTCCTCCTGTCCGGTTTGCGTATACCTTGCTCACAAACCCCCTTATATTGTTACTGAGAAAGAGCAGGGAGACACTGTCCAGCGAGGAGCAGGAAATGCCGAAGCAAAATCAGATACAGAAAGGCGATATAGTCGTCCTGAAGAGTGGTGGGCCAAAGATGACGGTTCAGAGCATCGGAGAACCGCGGCCCGGGATGTCCGGCAACACAAAATGGGTACACTGCATATGGTTCGAGGGCAATGTGATAAATGAGTACAACTTCGATGATTGCGTGTTGACAATCCCGGACGATAATACAGGCGGGAACTAGGAGGAGATCATTTGTCCGCCCGTACCTTGTAGGTACTGATCAGTTTAGTATAGAGATCATCGAGGTATGGATTCCTCGCACTTCCTATACCGCCATCCACAAGAAAATCACTGCGAAACCGTTTGAACCAGGTATAGAGGCGATATGCTGCGTCGGTACGGTCATCAGCGAGATAGCACATCTTTACGAGTTTTTTCATCTCATTTAGGGTGAAATAAATTCTGAACCCTCTCACCACGATAAAGAAATGTTTCCCATTACTCCGTTCGACAATCTCAACCTCGGGAGTGCGCAGAGGCTTTTTTGTCGCCTTCTCGACCTCGGCGGTCTTTTTCTTCTGTTTCCGACCATCGATCTTTGAGGCTGCGATCTTCTTATTGATCTCTTCAACCTGTTTGTTATAGATGAGAATCCGCGCCTGATTGATGAGAAACTGTACCCCTCCTTCGTCCAGGTCCGATACAAGGTCATGAAGCGTCTGTACAAGTTCTTTCTTCTCCCTGTGTTCGAGCCCTCCGTCAACCGAATCAGGTTTTTGAGACATGTCTCCTCCATATCAAATACGAGCACGGGACATTACCCCACACATCTTGTGTATAGCCTCTGAAAATGTCAGAAGAAACGCATATACAGCTTCAACGATGTGTTTCTCCTTCTTATGGATATAGAATGGCCTACTGTGCCCCTTTCAGTGTGATGAGTGAGATCTGTGTACCCTCTCACTCAAGTATACCTGACAAGTATACCTGATGGGATTGATATTATTAAATAGTTGAACAAACTACTCTATTGATGTACCATGTAACACAATACTAACACAGAATTAACTCTTTCAGATCAAAAATAGAGGCGAAGGAGGTATTGCAATAACAGAAGGTATTGTTTCAATATTCTTACAAAAAGGAGCAAAGTTATGAGAAAAGTATGGATCTTGACCGTAATTGTCGTTTTCCTGATCCCCTTTGCCTTATTCGCAGAGGGGACGAAGGGAGAGGTAGATGCTGTGGATGAGGGTGATGAGCTCGTCCTCTATACATCCTTGGAGACCGATGAAACAGAGGAGTATATAACTGCTGCCGAAGCGGCAACGGGATTGAAAATCAGCTGGACGCGATTTTCAACCGGTGTGTTGGGCGCAAAGCTTCTGGCTGAGAGGAAAAATCCGCAGGCAGATGTGATCTACGGATGGGCCGTCACCTACCTTATGGACTTCACAGACAGGGGGTTCTTCGTACCCTACGTGCCGGTTGACGGTGAGAAAATCCCTGCACAATTCAAGGACCCCAATGATCATTGGTATGCCATCGATCTCTACCTCGCAGCGTTCTGTGTCAACACCGAGAAGCTGAATGAGTACAACCTTCCCATGCCTAGTT
>JAGLSF010000368.1 GCA_023136305.1 Spirochaetota bacterium | reverse complement strand
ACAAGACCTTCCCCCGGATGATTCCCATGTACATATGGCTCGATGACGGTTACTTTCCGAATCCCGAACTTGCGGAACGAAGGAGCATGCCCATTCACAACCATCCGAGCACCGAATATGTAAACCGGAAGTTTAAGGAGCCTCTGGGCCGATACGAGACCTACTATATTGCCGAGGCCTTCGAAGGGGCGAATACGTGGATGGGTTTTCATGACGGCGCAGACATGGAGGAGTGGGAGCGGCTCTGCAGGGAATCGGAGAAGAGTGGCAAGCCCTTCGACAACTGGAAGCACTTTGTGGCGAACTGGGAGACCAACGTGGGAGACCTCTTCCTCATCCCGCCCGGGACATCCCATGGGCACGGCGGGAATCAGATGGTCGTGGAGATGGACACGGTGCCGAGCGTTGCCGGTACGGAGTACTCCTTTTTCGGATATGACTTCTGCCGTCACACCTGGGACGATGAGAAGAAGAGCATGACTGCAAAGCCCATGAAGATGCATATTGACCACTACTTCAACAACGACAAGTGGCGCCGTGCGAGCTGGGTAAGGGAAAAGCTTCGCTCAAAGCCCCGCGTGGTGAAGTGGACCCCCGAGTACTGGATTGACCGCTACGACTCCCTCCCGGAGATGCCCTTCGAGATCGAACGGCTCCATTTCTACGAGAGGGCCGAGTATGATACGCAGGGACGCTTCATGCACATGGTGGTGCTCACCGTCGGGGAGCGGGTGATGATACGCTCGATGAGTGAGCCTGAGAAGACCTGCGAGATCGAGTGGTTTCAGGGTGCAGCGGTGCCCGCCTGTTTCGGCACATACGAGTTCGTGAACATGCGTGAGGGTTTCTGCACCATCGTGCTCGTGCGCTGGAAGAAGGGGTAGGGAGAATCTGAGTGCAGATATTTCTCACAGGAAGCAGTCTTAGACTGGACCTTACTTTCCGGTGGTGAGCGTAAATCCACGTATGAAGAACTTCTGAAGACTCATGAGTATAACTATGGTCGGTAGAGCGGCCATGACAGCCCCTGAGATCAGCACCGTGGGTGGGACCCCGCCCCGTGCACCCTGAAGCCTCTCAAGGCCCGCCATGATCGGGCGGAATCTTTCGGTCAGCACAAGTCCGAAGAGGAGATCATTCCACGTCCATATGAATTGAAAACAGAAGATCACGGCAAAGGCGGGTATGGACATGGGCAGAAAGATACGCAAGTATGCGCCCCATTTCGAGGCCCCGTCAACCCTTGCTGCATCAAATAATTCAGCGGAAAGGGTGAAGGCGTAGTTTCGGTACACAAAGAGCGCGAAGGGAATGCAGATCCCCACATACACAACAGCCATCCCGAGCCTGGTGTCAAAGAGACCTAAGATATTCAAGAACAGGTAGAGAGGGATCAAGAACATCTGAAAGGGGAAAATATTCCCGATGAATATTCCTATGAACCAGGACTGTGATCCACGCAGCTTCAGGTGAACGAGCGCGTACCCACCGATGGAAGCAATGAAGGCCGACCCTATGCCGGCAGTCAGTGCGAATATCAGGCTGTTCAGCATTTGTCCGCCCAGCTTTGATTTACCCCAGGCATGCCCGAAATTGAACGCAATATTGGCCGGAATCCTCTTCAATTCTGGAAGCTCCCAGAATCTCATGGTGTTGAACTCATCAGGACTTTTTACCACCATGGTAAGCACTGAAACGAGTGGAAACAGCCAGATCACGCTTAAGATAATGAGGACAAAGTAGATTCCGATCTTATAGGGCTCAATCTTCATCGTTCCTTCTTTTTCCCTCCACCCATTGCTGCGAGATATCGATAGGATGCCAGGAGTGTAATTATGGACAGGACGACGGCGATGGCCGACCCCAGCCCCATCCTGAACAGCAGAAATGACTCTCTGTACAGGGAAATCGCCAGGGTTTCGGAAACGCGTCCCGGTCCTCCCTGTATGACGATCCATGGTATATCGAACATCCGTATTGAGTTGATAACGGCATTTGCCACCACGAGGAGCATGATCGGCCTGAGAAGGGGTAGAATAATACGATAGAATATCTGCACCGGACCGGCCCCATCGATCATGGC
>JAGLSF010000367.1 GCA_023136305.1 Spirochaetota bacterium | reverse complement strand
CTGGTCGAGCACCAGGATCTCCCTATCGCTGTCCTCTGGCTTGAGTGCCTCCAGGCCTCCTTCGTCGCGGAGCTTTTTCAAATTGTAGAATGTTGTTGTGGAGAAACCGACCTTCTCACAGGCCTCCTTCACACTGAGCCCTTCCTCCTCCACCAGCTCAAACAGCCTGACCCTCTTTTCATAGAGAAGATCACTGTATTTTGCCTTTTCCTTGATGACAATGAAGGTGATGTCGTCATTCTGCGGTATTCCCCGGGTAAAGATGCGTATATCCTCCATCAGCCGATCCGCAAGCTCCTGCGGCGAATCCATGTGGTGTTCTTTGATCAGTTTGAAGAGCTGCTCCTCGCCGAATGTCTCCCTCTCCGGATTCATCGCTTCGGTGATACCGTCCGTGTATACGAAGAGCAGATCATCCTTGCTGAGGCTGAGCCTCTCGTTCTTGATGTTTTTTCTGAATAACTTGGGGTCCCCGACGTTGAGGCCTATGGGGAATCCCTTGGGATTCATCCTGAAGAGCTGATCGGTTTTCCCGCGGTAGAGTATCATGGGTGTGTGGCCGGCACTGGAGTAGTTTATGACCCTCCTTTTTGAGTCGAGGATAATGTAGAAGAGGGTCATGTACATACCCTTCTTGAACTCACCGTCCAGGTGGTAATTGATTTTCAGCAGCACCTCGGCGGCGTTCTTCTCACCACGCGCTTCCAACCTGAGGGCGGTGCGGACGATGCTCATGACAAAGGCACCGCCGATGCCCTTCCCCGACACATCTCCAACCGCCATGCCCACCGCGTTGTCATCCACCTCGAAGAAGTCGTAGTAGTCACCGCCCACCTCCATGGCAGCGTCATACTCCGCAGCGATTTCATATCCCTCCGATTCGGGAACGTGTTCCGGGAGCAGGGTTTGTTGTATACCCTGTGCGAGCTGCATTTCTCGTTTGAGCCGGGCCTGATCGGTGAGCTGCATCTGCGAGGTTTGTATCTCCCGCATCATCCGGTTGAAGGCGGTGGATATCTCGGCAAACTCCCCGATACCGGTGAAGTGGAACCCTCCCGCCGTGCCCTCTCTCCCGATCCTGTCGATCTCCTCGGCAATTTTCTTGATAGGCGCAACGAACATGTTCCCGAGAAAGTAGATGCCGATGATGCCCAGCACCCAGAACAGCCCGATATAGGTTACGATTCTTCGTCTGTTCTGCCGCAGGCGGACGATGTGCATCATCTCGTCCTTTTGTATGGTGAGAAACACCTTGCCGATCATCTGGTCCGCGATCCTGATCGGCACGGAAAAGAACAAGCTGACGCCCAGTACCGGGTCAATATACTCCTGTATGAGGTGCACCTGATTCTCAAGGGGGATTATTCCAACGGGAATGTTGTACTGCTGTCCCATGTTCTCGAGCACCATGTCCGCAAGGATGAAGTCTTCTCTGTTCGTAACCGTGAGCCTCTTGAACTCCTTGTTTTCCTCAGCGATCTCGAATATCATCTCCACGAGAAAGATTTCCCGTTCATTCAGGGTGTGATCAACGCTTGCAGCTGAGAAGTTGCGCATCGTGGAAACGGTGTTGTCGATGTATTGACGCCGGAGCGTATTGAGCTGTGACTGGGTCAGGAGGTAGAAGGTTCCAACCGTAATGAGCGTTATGATCAGCGCGGAGATGAGAGCAAACCGGACCTTGATCGTCATCTGAGCGGGGTGGAGATTTCTCTTCACATTTTGCCAGAGAGATGGGCGCCGTTCGATCTTGTTGCTCAGCGTGAGTATGTTGCTGTTCCCAACCCGTTCGTACTGCACCGATTCGTTCAGGTTGCGCACCAGATAGATCCCGAACCCCCCCCTTCGCTGCTCATTGATGTACCTGTTCAGATCGGGGTCTACCACTGTGCTGTAATCGAAATGTCTGCCGTTGTCGATGATTCGTGTAACAACCGAGTCTAACTGTCTGGTTATTTCAATTCGAATGTCTCCCGGTGTCGGTCTGTCCTCGTAGGCGTACATGACAATATTGGTGCAGATTTCATCCAGGGACAGTCGGAATCCGTTGACCTGGCGCATGTTGTACCCGAATTTCTCGCCATACTT
>JAGLSF010000366.1 GCA_023136305.1 Spirochaetota bacterium | reverse complement strand
GGGATGTCGGCCTCTATTCAAAGGACGTGGAGAACCGCATTCGAAAGAGGCAATCAGGGTTAAAGGCATTCCTCACGGACCAGGATGTTGAAGTCATTGACCCTCTGGATGAAATTCGAGGCAAACATGAAGTACCATACGGTATTCGAAACCTGAAAGATATTGACAGGGCCCTGGCGATTTTGTTGGGTCAGAACATTGACGGCATAGTCATCGGTTCTTGGAACTGGTCACCCCCTATGCTTATCATGGATTTTGTCAGAAGGCTGGCAAAACCGGTTATGTATTACACGGAGAATGACCCGAGCTCCGGTTCACTATCACAGCTGAGCGCGGCCTGCTCGAGCCTCATGGAGTGGGGCGTCAACAGCTATGCGCTCACCCATGACAGATGCTTTGGAGACAGAGAAGAGCTCCTCACCTGGGTGAGGGCTGTAAGGGCTTTTACCCGGATGAGGGAAGGCGCTCTCATGTTATGGGGCGGCACGTACGCCGTAAAAATGGAGCAGCTCCAGGATGACATTCCACGGCTCAAATCATTCATGATACGGGAGATTCTCAGTGAGGATCAGCTGGTTTTGGTGAGCAGAGCGGAGAAGATCATCAATGCCCAGCCTGAGAGAATTCAATCCTTTCTGAAGTGGATCACTGAAAAGGGGTTGGATATTACATACGATGACAGGATGGTGAGTAAAGAATCTCTGCACAAACAGGTGGCATTGCTCCTTGCGGCACGGGACAGGCTTTCTGAGCTGCAGGGCGAGAGGGTTGTTGGGGTGTCGATCAAATGTCAGCCCGAGATCTATTACGAGTATGGCGTCAATGCCTGCACGCTTCCCGCCTTCCTCCCCTTTGCACATAACGAAGAGGCTTCGCAGCGTATCTACCCCACGGTGTGTGAGGGTGACATCAAGGGCCTCCTGTCCTCGGTACTGCTCCACCAGTTGAATTCACCGGTGCCGCCCGCTTTTGGTGATCTCATATCGGTCGGTGATGATCATATCGAGTTTGCAAATTGCGGGGCGGGTTCTTTGTTCTGGGCGGCCAACTCCTCCGATCCCGATGAGGCCTTTGCGCATACGTCCGCAGTCGGAAATATACACGGTGTTTCAGGTGCGGCCTTCAGTTATTACGGGAAAGCGGCTGACCGGGTCACCGCAGCACGACTGACCCGAATAGGGGGACAGTATTACATGCAGTTGGGAACCGGAAGCGCGTATGATGCGGAGGATTTCTTACAGAAACTGCTCGGTGAAGAGGTGCACGCTCATTTGGGGCAGGCATGGGGGAAGGTGGTTATCAATCTCGGCGTAGAGGCGAATAATTTCGTAAAGGTGATCGGCGGGAATCACCTCAGTGCGACCCTGGGTGATGTGTCAGGAGAGGTCGAGCTTGTCTGTCGGATGTGGGGCATCCCGGTTGTTCGTATTGATTCGGATGAAAGTTTACGCAGGTTCTACAGAGATATCAGATACCGGAATCTTCAAACATGAAAGGAGCACATAGGGAAAATATGTGCAAACCGGCATCTGACAGCACAGTGAGGCGGTACAAAACAGCATGAGATATTTCATCGGCATAGATCTGGGTACAACGGCGGCAAAGTGCGCTATATATGAAGAAACAGGCAGGGTAGTTGCAGAGGCTCAGAAGGAGATGGAGATACTCTATCCCAGGTCCGGAGAAGCTGAGCAGGATGCCCATGCTTTTTATACGGTTTCCTGTGAGCTCATAAAACAATGTCTTAGAAACACAGATATACACACCAGAGATATTGCTGCTCTCGGGATTGACAGTCAGATGGGCGGCATCATGTCGATCGACAGGAAGTACGATCCCGTCACCTATTATGACACACCGCTCGACAGCCGCAGTGCAGAAGAGAACAGGTACATGCATCAGAAGTACGGGGACCTAATTATAGAGAAGAATGGTTCGATCTCCACCTACGGGAACAAGATTCTCTACTGGAAGAAGAAATCTGAATGGCAGGATATATACAAATTTATACAGCCCTCCGGGTTTGTGGCCGGAAAGCTGGCGGGGCTTTCGGGGGATGATGCCTTTATCGATGAGAGTTTCCTCTGTTTTTCCGGATTGAGTGATCTGGCTT
>JAGLSF010000365.1 GCA_023136305.1 Spirochaetota bacterium | reverse complement strand
CGGACATGGGCGGCACAAACTGATAGGCAACGCCGAAGGACCGCTGCGCCAGGGTTATGATGGTGTCGATGTTGTTCATCTGCACGCGAATGCTCGCATTCCGCAGCTCATCGATTGTAAGCTGGCTGAAGGGGTCTCTTCGCGCCTGATTGTAGGCAATGTGGCCGTCCTGGCCCCACCCTCCGTAGGTAATGTCGAGCGGCGCTGCATATATCTTCTCCCTGACCTCCTCTATATTGTCTGGCCGCAGCCAGTTCCGGTTCTTCTCGGGAACGGAGAGCCCCTTCTTTACCGGTCCGTAAAAAACACGTTCCATGACTGTTTTGAAGTTGTAGGGATGATTTTCGGGCAGGAACCCTCCCTGCCAGTCCAGGCAGTCATCCATGTGAAACACCACGAAATGCCGCAGGCTCACCCCCCTGCTGTTTACCAGTTCGGTGAAGGGCTCATACCAGCAGCTCGGCCCACAGGGGATAATCGCCCGTGTCTGGTTGCCTTTCCGGTTGTTATCATCGATCAGGTCGACGAGCTCCTCTGCCATGACCTTCCCCATCTCATTCGAATCACTGACGAGCCGGAAAGGGATTTTCCGGTCGGGATGTTTCTCGAGCTTACTGTAGGGGATGCTGCACCAGGTATGGAGCTCTTTCAATGAATAGAGTCGCATATATTCTCCTCCTGTTCAGTGGTGTATGATTTTTTGGAATCAGACCGAGTATGCTTCCGCATACATGGCAGAAACGTTTTCCGGCGGTATATCCGCCAGTATATTGTGAATCGGAGCGAACACGAACCCCCCGCCCTCTCCAAGTATCCCGATTCGCCTTCGAACATCCCTCCGCACGTCCTCCGGAGATCCGAGGGGAAGCACCCGCTGCACATCGCACCCGCCGCCCCAAAAGACAATCCGGTTCCCGAACTTCTCCTTCAGTATGTCCGGTGCCATATTGAACGCCGATGTCTGCACCGGATTGAGAATATCGACTCCCACCTCGATGAAATCCTCCATAAACTCGTACACCGATCCGCAGGTATGGAGAAACACACGGGCATCGGAAAGCTCATGAACGCGGTCGAATATCTTTTTCAGATGGGGTTTGATGAGCTCCCGGAACAGAGAGGGTGAGATCATCGGCCCGGTCTGAATCCCGAAATCATCGTAAAACCCGATTACCTGTATGTAGGGTCCAACTGCATCGAGATAGAGCTCAACATTTCTGACAGTCTGCTCGGTGAGCCGCTCAAAGAGCCGCATCATGAATGGACGGTCGTCCACGAGCCTGGACATGGCCTCATCAAAACCGAGAAGATAATGCGTAGCTTCAAAAACACTTCCCCCCAGCCACCCGAAAACCGCATACTCAGTCTGCTCATACAGGTCCCTCGCCCTCCTCCTGAGCAGTTCGAGCTCCAGCTCATCGATAAGGGAAAAATCGTACTCCTCGAGATATTCCAGGCTGGCATTTTTAAGTGGAAAATAGGTCGGGACAAATGACCCGGACAGGGGGCTCAGCATCCCCTTTTTAATGCCTTCATGATAGAGCTCCCAGGTCCCATCATCCCTGATGACCGGTTCAAAACTCTCTGCAAAGAAGGCCTGTTCACCGTTGGGGAGTACATGCTCCTTCCACACCCCCGTGTTCAACACACCGGGTGCAGCCTCGAGCCGGTCAAGGGCCACCACATCGACATGCAGCTTCCGGCGCATCTCCTCTTCGACCTCAGGGACAAAGAGCAGGATGTTGCTTACCCTCGAGCGGGGATCGGTCAAACCGAAATACCCTTTCAATTTCTGATATGCCATCACGTTGATGCTCGTACAGATAGAGCCCCCAAGATCAATGGGTGTCCTGTCTGGCTTGCTGTGATTTAGTGCGGTGAGAACTCTTTCCCGGGAGGTCATTGAAAGATTATCCCTTGACGCCACCTGCGGTAAGGCCTCGCACCAGGTATTTCTGGAATATGAGGGCCAGTACTACGGGGAATATGGCGGCGATCACTGCGGCGGCGGCTATTCTCACGAATCTAAATGGCAAGCTGTCGCATACCAAAATCGATCCGCGTATACCCTGGTTGGGCAATAGACGTCTGCAATTTGCGTTTCAATGATTGATG
>JAGLSF010000364.1 GCA_023136305.1 Spirochaetota bacterium | reverse complement strand
GCAGCATGCCAAGGCGATTGCCGATGCGCTCGTACGGAAGATGCCTGAGCAGAGGAAGCTCTTCGAGCGGAATGCGGCTGAGCTCGAGGAGGAGCTTGAAGCCCTCGACCGGGAGATAGGAGAGATCGTATCACGGAATCAGGATCAGCCCCTCGTGGGTTCACACCCGGTGTATCAGTACTTTGCACGCCGCTACGGGCTGAACATGCGGGAGGTTCACTGGGAGCCCGACGAGGCGCCGGACAGGCATCAGTGGGTAGAGCTGGAGGACATGCTGAAAGCTCATCCGGCGGAATGGATGATCTGGGAGGGTGAACCCATGGAGGAGACGGTCGAGCGGCTGCAGGTGATCGGGGTCGGCAGCTTCGTATTCAACCCCTGCGGGAATGTAACTGACGAGGGCGACTTCATGAGCGTCATGGGGCAAAACGTTACAAACCTGAACGCTGCTTTTAAATAATCTACGATAGGGTTGTTTGTACGGATGGTACATCGGGTATCTCACCTTCGTTTATCATGTCATGACGACTGTAACGATTTAGCGAAAACTCAGGTTTATTCAGTTATATTCGGTTATACTGGGTGGAATCTGAGATTTTGCTAATTCTTTGTGAGCCTAATAATTGAGTATAATGGAGCATAGAATGCTAATTGGTCTAAATTGCATGTCGGACGCTCGAGTCGTTCTTGAGCGTATGAAAGAAGCTTAATCGATTTGTAATACCCCAAAATCTATTTACATGTCAATCTGTGTCCGATATAATATTCCTGCCCATCAATTGAATCTTTGAATCCTAGTAAAAATGAATATTTTATTTCATAATATAAACAACAATGAAGGCTGAAGAGCGGGCAAATGTCTAACCAGGAATCCATGCGGAAGAATCCCCGAATGTGGCACGGCAAGCCTGTTGTGCGGATGCACGCGATGGTGAAGCCCATAGGCCCCATCTGTAACCTTAACTGTGAATACTGCTACTATCTGAGTAAGCAGCAGCTTTTACAGGAGACAGGCGGGTGGCGCATATCCGATGAGGTGCTTGAGTCGTTTATCCGGCAGTACATCGAGGACCAGAACTACAAAGAGGTGGTGTTCTCCTGGCAGGGGGGTGAGCCGACGCTCCTGGGACTGGATTTCTTTAAAAGAGTTGTTGAACTCGAGAAGAGATACTGCCCGGCCCACATGCGCTGTGAAAATGACCTTCAGACGAATGGGACGTTGATCGACGATGAGTGGTGCGCCTTTCTAAAGGAGAACAACTTTCTCGTGGGATTGAGCATCGATGGTCCCCGTGAGCTGCACGATCAGTATCGAAGAGACGGGAATGGGGAAGGTTCCTTCGATCGTGCGTACAGGGCAGCAAAGCTTCTTCGAAGGCATGGTGTGAACTTTGCAACACTCAGCTGCGTAAACCGCCTCACCGCGAAGCATCCCCTCGAGGTGTATCGCTTTCTCAGGGACGATGTGCACTCTCCTCGTATACAGTTCATACCCATTGTCGAGCCAAAGAAGTTTCGAACCGTTGCGCCGCAGCACTGGGTCCCCACGGACATGCCGATCATGGGCTCTCCGGCTGCCCTTCCCGGGACATCTGACTCCGTGGTCGAGGACTGGTGTGTCGACCCTGATGATTTCGGGGAGTTCCTGTGCACCATATTCGATGAGTGGTATGAGAGGGATCTGGGGAACGTGTACGTCCACTACTTCGAAGCAGCGGTGGAGGTGTGGATGGGGCGTGTGTCTCCGCTCTGCACACACGGGCCCATGTGCGGGAAGGGCGTTGCCCTGGAGCATGACGGCAGTGTGTACGCCTGCGATCATTACGTGTATCCCGATTACAAACTCGGAAACATCATGGACCGGTCAATCAAAGATCTTGTTCTTACCGAAGAGCAGGAGTGGTTTGGAACCAACAAGGAGCGTACCCTTCCCGGGTACTGCAGGAACTGTGAGTATGAGTTTGCCTGTTTCGGTGAATGCCCGAAAAACCGTTTCATCCGAAGCCCCTACGGTGAAAAGGGGCTGAACTATCTGTGCAGCGGGTGGAAACGGTTTTACGCATACATCGATCCCTACATTCAGACTATTGTGAGAAGGCTCGGACATGAGCCGGTTGTACGCGTTGTATCCGGGTAACAGGG
>JAGLSF010000363.1 GCA_023136305.1 Spirochaetota bacterium | reverse complement strand
TCGAGAAGTACGCCGTGAAGGTCGGTGGCGGGGAGAACCATCGCATGGGGCTCTGGGACATGGTGCTCATAAAGGACAACCACATAGACCAGGCGGGGTCAATCACGCAGGCCGTTCAGGCTGTCAGAAACCGTCACGGCAGCAGGTACAGGATAGAGGTCGAAACCAGGACCCTTGCGGAAGTGGAGGAGGCGCTGCAGTCGGGAGCCGATCGTATCATGCTCGACAACATGGATCTTCCAGCGATACAAATAGCAGGCTCCCTCGCAAAAGGTCGCGCAGAGATTGAGGTTTCAGGCAACATAGACCGGCTCAAGCTCTCAAGCCTCCGCAGTCTTCCCGTCGATTTCGTATCAATGGGCTCCATCACCAATGCCGCGGGACACGCGGACTTTTCACTCACCGTGCAGAAGATGGTGACAGCTGATTCAGGTGAATGACATGAGAGTGAAGATCGAATATCTGAACGTACAGGGAGATGAACGCGGCTGCGTATTCGAACCACTGGAACCAGAGGCACTGCCTCTTCAGCGTAACGCACACCTGGTGCTGACCCAACCGGGCTGCGTGCGTGGTAACCACTATCATAAACAGGGTACCGAAGTCATTGTTGTACACGGTTCAACCCTGGCTCGATTTCGTGATAGACAGGTGCTGCATGAGATAACCGTTGGTGAGAATCAGACGGTACGTTTTGTCATTCCGAGTGAGGTGAGTCATGCATTCAAGAACACGGGCAGCAGTACCACTGTTATGATTGCATTCAACACCGTGGCTCATGACAAAAAGAAACCCGATGTTGTACAGGATATTCTCATTGAACGTTGAACCGGGAAGGAATGAGTGATGGTTGATTTGCAAAAGCTAGGCGACCGTGAGGTGGATGAAAGGATTGCAGTTTTGAAAGAGAAACTGGGAGAGGACCTTTTCATCCCCGTCCACCACTATCAACGTGATGAGATCGTTCAGTTTGCGGATTATACTGGTGATTCCCTCGAGCTTTCCCGTGTTTCTGCGAAAACGGATGCACGGTTTATCGTGTTCTGCGGGGTGTTCTTTATGGCGGAGATAGCCCGCGTACTTGCTGCACGGGATAAATACGTTTTTATTCCGAACAGAGACGCGGGATGCCCCCTCGCTGACTTCGCCTCCCTGGAGGATGTGGAGGCAGTGTGGAGGGTTCTGCAGGAGGTTGATGCAGGCGGGTATATCCCGGTGACCTATGCCAATTCCCATGCTGAGGTGAAGGCGTTCTGCGGCAGGGAGGGGGGGTTGGTGTGCACATCGAGCAACGTACAAAAAATCTTCAGCTGGATACTGGACCGCGGGAAGCGGGTTTTCTTCATGCCTGACCGGAACCTGGGTATTAACACCGCTGCTGCCATGGGTATGGCGGATGAGTTTTGCGTGGTGCGCTCCGAACCTGAGAAAGAGCGGGAGGAGATAAGGGGGAAGCGTATCGTGATCTGGGACGGCTTCTGCATCGTGCACAAGCGGTTTACCATGCAGCAGGTGGCCCGATGGAGAGGAGAAGATCCTGAGGTCAGGATCGTGGTGCATCCGGAATCCGATCCCGAGATAGTGGACGCTTCAGACGATACCGGTTCAACCTCGAAGATCAAACGGCTCGTCGAGGAGTCACCGCCAGGAAGCAAATGGGTCATAGGTACGGAGTTCAACATGGTGCAGCGTCTCAAGTCTGAGCACCCTGACAAGTTTGTCGAGCCCCTCGAGGTATCGGTGTGCCGCAACATGTCGAGTATACGCAGAAGAGACCTTATGAAGACCCTGCTTGCCATAGAGGACGGAGATTACGCGGATCAGGTAGTGCTGCCGGAAGACCAGGTCAGGGATGCGGCCGCGGCAATCGAGAAGATGCTCGAAATCAGCTAGTATGGCTGTGTCAGGGGCTGGGCCCACGTGTACCTGTTCCACCGCAGGATATGCGTTTCAATGTGGGAGAGCTGATGAAAACCGGGGTGCGTACCCTCGATGATTCATACCTGGCTGAAGTGGCTCGGGAAGTTGCCGATGTTCTTCTTGGGGGCGGTATCTGTGTCATACCGACAGATACCCTGTACGGTATCGTTGCCCTGGAGCAGTTCTCCGCATCGGTGCGTCGTATATACGATATCAAGAATCGT
>JAGLSF010000362.1 GCA_023136305.1 Spirochaetota bacterium | reverse complement strand
TCGTGCATCATCTCGTCCTTCACTGTAAGAGCGCCTCCGGTTTCCAGGTAGAGCTAAATTAATATGACAGGGATTGAAAATATAGTATTATTAACTCGCAAAAGCGGCTCAATTCCTATAGTGAGAAGGTGTTGTAACGATGGAAGACCCCACGGGAAATCCTGAAAACCTTGTGTTCCCCGAACGTGAAATGCTCTCCGTGGATGAGACAAAGCAGTTCATCGAAGAACGCAAATACTTTGATCTCAAGAACCTCCTCGCCGACTCACTTGCACCCGACATCGTCGAGATTATCGAAAGCCTCGACATTTCAGAGCAGGTGATCGTCTTCAGATTGCTCAGCAAGGAAACTGCAGCAGAGGTATTCTCCCTTCTCGACCACGATGCACAGGAGGAACTTCTCGCAAACTTCGGTGAGGAGCGGGTCAAGGCGATCTTCGAGGAGATGGACCCCGATGACCTGACCGAACTCTTTGATGAGCTGCCCGATAAGGTTGTACGCCAGCTGGTACGACTACTGCCGCCGGCCGAGCGAAGCATGGTCAACCGCTTCATGGGGTATCCGGAAGACTCCGCCGGACGGCTGATGACTCCGGAGTTCATCAAGCTTCGTCAGCATATCTCCGCAGATGAGGCGATTGCAAAAATCAGAAGAATCGGTCTCGACAAGGAAACCATATACTACTCCTATGTGGTTGATGAAAAGGGAAAGCTCATCGGTACAGTCAGCCTCAAGGACCTCCTCCTGGCACCGCCTGACCGAAAGATCGAAGACATCATGACCACCAACTTTGTCTATGCTCATACCCACGATGATCAGGAAGAGGTGGCGGGTCTCCTGGCAAAATATGACCTCACAGCCCTTCCCGTTGTCGATCACGACCAGCGGCTCGTGGGAATCATCACCATCGACGATGTAGTTGACGTCATCACCGAGGAGGCCACAGAGGACATACACAAGATGGCCGGCATGGAGGCACCGATAGATTCCTATTTCGGCACCGGATTTCTTATGCTCGGAAGGAAACGGGTACTCTGGCTCGTTGTGCTCCTCGTTCTCTCCTACCTTTCATCGGTGGTGCTCAAACACTACTCGGACATACTGCAGATCGTCGTGCCCCTTGCCTTCTTCATCCCCATGCTTACCGGTACCTGCGGCAATACGGGTATGCAGTCTGCGACTCTTATTATTCGGGGTCTGGCAACGGGGGAGGTCGAGCTCAAAGACTTTTTCAGGGTTTTATCAAGGGAAATTCTCATGGGTTTGTTCCTCGGCATCGTACTGGGACTGCTTTCCTTCATTCGCGCCCGGTTCGTGGACATCAATCCCTTTATCGGTATTGCCGTGGGAATCGCGGTGTTCATCAGCGTTATCGCGGCAAACATGATCGGTGCCATTCTGCCCCTTCTTCTTAAAAAATTGAAAATCGATCCTGCCGTTTCGGCAGGGCCGTTCATAACTACTATTGTCGATGTAATGTCATTGATACTCTATTTCGAGATCGCGCAGGTGGTTTTCAATCTCCGCTGACTGCTGGAGTAGGCTGAACTATATGGGTCTGAGCAGGGATTCCATCGAGAAGCGTATACAGCACTCCGTGTCACTGGCCCCCTATACGACATTCCGCATCGGCGGCCCGGCCACCTATTTCATCCAGCCCGTCTCCATGGAAGAGTTCGGCGTTGCGCTTGAATGGGCACTGGGTAAGAAAATACCCTTTTTCGTCCTCGGAGGCGGCGCCAACATACTTGTGCATGACCGGGGATTCGACGGGCTTGTTATCCATACCGGAAAGCTCACGGGAATAGCTGTCGAAAAGCAGTCGATACATGCGGAATGTGGATTGGCAGTCGACAGGCTCGTTGACACTGCCATGAATCATGGCCTGAGCGGTCTCGAATTTGCAGCCGGGCTGCCCGGAACAGTCGGCGGCGCCCTGTTCATGAATGCCAGGGCCTATGAAGGGGAATTCTCCGCCATTGTCTCCTCCGTTCAGGCTCTGCAGATACGGGGAAAAAGGGCACACAAAACCATCCTGAAGCGCGATGATCTGGAGTTTTCATACAAGCAGTCGGTCTTTCAGGGCAAAGAGTACTATGTGTACAGCGTTCATCTTCTGCTTGCATCAGTCGATATAAACAGGATACAGT
>JAGLSF010000361.1 GCA_023136305.1 Spirochaetota bacterium | reverse complement strand
AAAGAATAAAAGAAAACTGGAGAGAGATGGTGGGTGACACGAATAGAGAAGGCCTCGATCCTGAAATCGCTGAACTTCTCGGCATTGACGAGGAAGAGGAAGCACAAACCAGCCTGGACGCAATTGAAACGGCCGGCCGGCCCATTGCACACACTGAATTCAGACCTATCGATCTGCAGAAGGTATTTCAGAACAAGAACGCCTATATGAAGATCATTGCCGACGGCGGAGAGATAGGACAGAGGCTGCACGATCTCATCACAAAATTCTCAAAGGCAAAGGACAAGGATGAGCGGTCCTTGTACCGGGAGAAGGTCGCTCCCGCATACTGGAATCTTCTTCTCTACATGGTGAACAGTTTCTTCGACGACTTGACCTCGGAAAAGCAGGCGATGTACCGTTACGGCCTTCTCAACTCCGGTTTTATCGACGACAACCAGAAATTGATCCTTAAACATATCAATCA
Organism: Spirochaetota bacterium; assembly: GCA_023136305.1. Lineage (GTDB taxonomy): Bacteria > Spirochaetota > B62-G9 > B62-G9 > DRHN01 > JAGLSF01. The sequence goes on along the minus strand of JAGLSF010000361.1, from coordinate 1,685 downwards.
ACCGGTAGATTCATTGGAGACCGTCTCCTACGTAGATGAGTGGCTCTACAAGGTAGGAAATGGAGAGGTCAAACCTTCCTCCATTGACGAGACGAAAAAAGTGAAGAAGAAGTCTCCATCTGCCATGCGGAATAAGATGGAACGCAAGTCAGGGGCACGGGAAGCTGAAGTCGCAAGCCTGAAACAGAAGATCGAACAGCATCTCATGGTTGAGAGAAGTCTGTCGAGCACGGTGAGCGTCATAACAAATCACGATAAAATAGACGAATACGGCGGTATCATCACACCCTATTCACCTGAGCAAAAAAGAGCTCTGCTCCAGGTTCAGGACGTCGTGAAATCACTCCTCAAGTCTGACAGGGAAATAGGGGCAACCTTTAGGAACCTGAAATCATTGGACCAGGAGATAACCGCCCTCAAGGGACAGGGTGGTGAACTGAAGGAGGAGATCGACACCAAAACAGTGCAGGATGAGCTGTCCCCCATACGTCAGATGCACAAAATGACAGTCGGAAGACAGGGAAACCATTTCCCCTTCCTACTCAAGGCTTACATGCCGGACAGTGATTTCGATATCTGTACCAAGGGCCGCCTGCTCGATGTGCTCAAAGAAATTGAAACAATTGACCCCAACATTTTCCTGAGAACCTACAAGGGAGAGGAACAGCGTATTGTACCCTATTTCATTATCGTTCCATCATACGGTGATTACGGCATATGCTGGGAACCTTTTGACCGCATGAACAAGGCAACGAGCAAGGGCCGCATTGCCCTTCCCCTGTATCCCAGAGAGCTGAAAACCGCCCTGCTCTATGCACTCGGTGACCTGAGATGGCAGATCGCCAAGGAGAAGGCGCTCCACTACTGGATGGAGGAGGGCCTCACGGGGTACTATTACCAATATGCCCAGGAAAACAAACTGAAGGGAGATCTCAAAGAGATGTTCATTCAGGACTACATACTCTGGGTCAAGTTTGAAGCACAGGGTATGCAGAAACTGGCACGGGAAGTTCGAACCATTTTCTGGCGCTACACCCCCTTTCCTCAGGAAATCAAGGACCAGTTGAAAAACCGGGGTTATTACTACGCCGAACTCTATAAAAAAGACCAGAACCGTGCAATATCACGAGGCTATTGACCCCTGATTACACGGGTTCTGGCCTGTCTCCAGCAGTTTCTTTTCCCCTAATCCCAGAGAAGTTCTTTCAGATGGCTGAAGTGTTCCCGTATCTTCTTCAATGCCTTTATCTCGATTTGACGCACCGTTTCAGGAGAAATGCCCAAGGTTTCACCGATGTCTTTAAGCGTGTATTTCTTTCCATTTATGAAGGAGTAGCGGTATAAAAGGACCTTCCTCTCCTTCTCTGTGAGTATCTGAAGCATTTCAGAAGTCTTTTTCCTGAGATACTTCCGCATAACGATAAAATCTGGATCGTATTTCGAATCCTGAAGAATACTCTGCAGAGAGTAGCTGTCACCTTCAGTGGCAGATTCGATGGACAACACCTTTTCAGGAAGCCGCAATATGCTCCTGATCTCCTGCTCATCAATCTTGGTTTCAGATGAAAGCTCCTCTGCATCGGGTGTACGGCCATTGAGCTTTGAAAATTTCTGCGAAGCCTTTGAGATTTTCCGCAGTTTCTCTTCCTTGCGATGCGGAAGCCGTATCATCCTACCCTTGTTTT
>JAGLSF010000360.1 GCA_023136305.1 Spirochaetota bacterium | reverse complement strand
CAATGATGGCGGGAAGTCCGTCCTTCTCAACCTCCCGAAGCACGATTTTCTGGGCCTCGTATTTTGCATTGAAGTAATCCAGATTGTACTTACCGGCCGTATAGGGCCTGGTCTCATTACCCGGGTTTTCTTTTGAGCCGAATCCGAAGGAGTTGGTTGTGCCCACGTGAATGAAACGTTCAACATCGTTTTTCTTCACTGCAGCAACGATGTTTCTGGTTCCCTCGATATTGATCTCACGAACGGAGGGAGAGCGGGCCGGACTCGTACTCGTATTTGCCGCAGCGTGGATGACCACACTGCACCCCTTTACTGCGGAGAAGAGGGAATCCCGATCACGTATATCACCCCTGACAATCTCAAGCCCGAGCCCATCGATGGTATCACTGTTCCTGCCGTTTTGCACAAGGGCACGCGTTTCATATCCCTTTTCCAGCAAAACTCGCACCAGGTTGCTGCCGAGCAGTCCGTCGGGACCTGTTACAAGCGCTTTCATAGAACGCTATCCTGTTCTCGCCGCTTTCCTCATCTGCGGAAGGCATCTGCCCCCGCGTTATTCCCATAGGGATACTGTATATGCGTGAAGTGAAGAGTAGATTCCTCGCTCTGGTACGAGCTCAGGAGTGTGCCCATTCCCTCGGTTTCAGGAGGTCATGCCTCCGCGCATACTCCCGTGCCTGATGCATGAACGCCTGCAGCTTCGTATTGATACTCGTGTCGCCCTGCCCGTCATAGGCCACGTTGATCCACGGTATGTTGTCGAAGTCTTTTCGGAATGCCGGCGTTACTGCAGCGACAAAGGTCTCGGGCATACAGGTAAAGGGCATGATGTTCACGATACCTGAAATACCGCTTTCCACCTGCCCGACAGCATTCCCGAACATGAGGGCGGGCTGGCCGTCGTAGCTCTTGTCCACATAGGGCGAGCAGAGGTTCAAGGCTTCACTCACCTGAACATCCCGATGCAGGTCCACATGGTCTCTTACCACTTTGAGCAGCTTCTTCTCTGAAATATGCTGTATCATCTGCTGCAGCCTCGATCTGATGAACCCTCTGATGTTGCGGGACCAGCGGCTGTCCCGCAAATAACGGTACGTGGAGTAGTTTACCCACTCACGCACAGGGGTCACCATGATTTCCGCACCCAGTTCCTCCAGCTTGGGAGCGACACACCCGTTCGCGTAAGGGTTGTCCCGCATGAATATTTCGCCTGTGACCGATATGATCGGTCTCCGCGGACCGTCGGACATTTCAATGCGGCTAAAGGCCTCCACCGCCACAGCCAGGACCTCGTCCATGTCCTTCGCACCCCTTTCAATTGAATCGATGACCATCTGAAGATGCTCGCTGTAAACACTGTCGGACTCACCACTGTTTACTTCATAGGGTCTGTGCTCCTGCAACATTTTCCGAAGCATATCGATGGCGATGGCACCCTTCCAGAAGTAGAGCCTGTACTTGGTGCCGTGTCCCTTCGACATCTCTTCATAGGAATTATCGTTTGAGGGGGAGATTATTTCAACGTTATTGTATCCCAGATGATTGAAAATGATCCTCTGCAGCTTGTTGTACTGGCCGAACCTGCATGGGCCGTTATGATCGGGCATGAAGAAACTGGACTTCTCCGGTTCGAAATTGGGGGAGAGAATCTTCTTCAAAAAGTCCCCGGTGGTGAGGATCATTGGATAGCATTCCTTGGAGGACGTATACCTCCTGCCCAGCTCTATGGTCCGCTCGTCCTGAAAGGGGAGCACCTCAGAATCGACTCCGAAATGGCGTGAGGCAGCGGCAAGGGCAAAGGCATGATCGCTCATATAGGGAATGTAGAGTGTACGCTCCCTGTCGACGTAGCCCCGCATGGACCCCGGCCTGATGCTCTCCTCTTTCTGCTTTTCGACCATCCTGCTGCTTCTGAGGCTGTCCAGAAAGGCCTCGCAGCGGGTAATCATGCCGGCATTGGCACTGTGCTCGTCAACCTCGAGCTGCAGATAGGGTTTACCCTTGAGCTCCTCCCGCACGAAATGGGACAGAAATGAATCGGGACCACACCTGAAATTGCCCAAGTACACGGCATGCAGCCGCTCGTGGCGGGCTATGATCCTCGAGGCGGCAATGATGTTCCGGCCATTCGGCCAGTACATCATGCTGTAGT
>JAGLSF010000036.1 GCA_023136305.1 Spirochaetota bacterium | reverse complement strand
TGCTCATCACTGAGCTCAACACGCAGGAGATAGCCGACCTTTGCATTCTTCTGAGGCGTTGTATCGCTTTCAACCTTGACATAGTAGGACCCCGGTAAGAGCCCGACACTCATGAGCCTCTCCATTTCACCGATTCCGTTGCTGTTTGCCGCACGCACAAGATAACCAAGCTCATCGTAGAGTGACAGCCGGGAGTCAACATTAGGCACAGCACTCAAGCTGATATGTACGATCTGCCGTTTCCAGGATTCGGATATTTCGAATGAGAACCAGTCGACCTCATTTTCAGAGTCTTCTGTACTGAGAAGATTTCTTGCCGGATCGAAGTAACCCCTCACGAGCAGGGCATCGCCGATAGGTGTTGCCAGTACAGGCTTATCGTTCGGCTCTCGTTCCTCATCTGCCTCTCCAGGGCGAAGGGTTATGCTGAGTGTGTACCCTCCATCGTCAACAGAGGATAGAGCACTAGTATCGTTTACGCGCTCCACTGCAAGGAGGGCCCTTCCCTCTTCCACATCCTCTGCTGAAAAGAGCAAATTGCCAATACCCTCTTCTCCAGGAATTCCCGAATGGTTGGGTGAATCATCGATTACCTTGATTGTTCTGTTGCCACGCATCACCCTGATCATAAGATCCAGGTCTCTGGAATGGGACAGAGCAATTGATACGACCACATCCCCCTTTTCTGACAGCAGCTCATCCCAACCCTTGATCGGACGCCCCAAAAGGGACTCCCTCCCCTTGATCGGTCGCTGCCCGGGGACAATCCTGTAAAAGTCGATATCTGAATCATCGGCAGTGATCGCCTTCACCGATCTCCCGCTCTGCAGGGACATTGCAGTATCGATCGTATCGTTGTCCTCCAGTTCCTTTTCATAGCGCAGGCCGCATGACAGAAGGCCCAGAACAAGGAGAGAGAGAAAAATGACCGGGATACACTTTTTTATCCAATACATGGATGTAATTCAACCTCACTTACACCGTCAGTATACTATGCTGCAGATATTTTTCAAAGCATGTCTATTTCCCACAACCCATGGATGTGTATGCCACGAAATCACCCGGGTGTCCTATTCCTCTCTCCATAGTGCACGCTTCATGAACTCTGTCCATATGGGGGCTGCAACAACACCGCCTGACTGACCAACGCCCAGTGTGTAGGCTGGATCGTCATAGCCCACCCATACGACAGCAAGGATTTCCTCAGTGTACCCAATGAACCAGGCATCAGTGTAGTTATTCGTTGTGCCGGTCTTGCCCGCAGCTTCCACAGTCAATCCTGACGACTGGACGGCCCTGTAGGCGGTACCGCCTCTCTTTGTAACAAGCAGGAGCATATCAGTGATCTGCTGTGCGGTATCGGACCGTATCACCCTCAATTTGTCTTCCAGATCGTACTCGGTCACTATCTTCTTTACATCGCGCTCATTGTCTATCAAAACAACGCCGCGATTATTCTCAACCCTCGTGACCGCATAGGGAAATACCATCTCTCCACCGTTTGGGAATATGGAATAGGCCCGTGCAAATTCGAGGGGAGAAAAACTGTACACCCCCAATGCAATAGACAGGTAGGGTTTGAACCGCTCATCACTCTGCTGCCTGCTCAGGTCGAGCGCTCTTCCTATGAGGTCAATAACGGGCTCTGGGCCGGTGTGTTGTACTAGTTGAACAGCAACAGAATTCAGACTCTTCTGCAGAGCAAACGAAAGCGGGACGGGTCCGTAATACTGATCAGCGTAATTCGCAGGTCTCCACTCACCCTGAGGAGTTTCAATACTCAGAGGCTCATCGTTAAATATGGTTTCTGCTGAATATCCCTCCGATTCAAAAGCTGATGCGTATACAAAGGGTTTGAATGCAGATCCAACCTGACGAAGGGCAGATGTTGAACGGTTGAACTGATTTTCAAAGGTGAATCCACTGCCCCCGACCATGGCGAGAATAACACCACTTCCTGGTTCAAGCGCAATGAGAGCACCCTCAACAGGCGCCTGCAGTTTATCATCAACTTCATCTTCTTTTACTCGCTGAAGATCGAGACCCTCATCAAGCACAATGGCTGCAATCAGCTGCTTCTCGAGATCAAGAGTTGTGTACACTCCGAGACCTCCGGCCTTGACGGTTTCCTCACCAAGCTCTCGTACCAGGTATTGACGAACGTACTCAATAAAGTAAGGTGCCCGGTTGGATTCCATACTCCAGAATGAAGTGGCCGGCTGATGCTCTATCTGTGCAATGGACTCCCAAAATGTATCGAATCCGTTTAAAAGAGGCTCGGGTTTCACGAATCCATACTGCGACAGGTAATTGAGTACGATCATCTGTTTTCGTTTAGACCGCTCCGGATGAAGCAGGGGTGAAAAACGTGAAGGACTGGGAATCATCCCAACGAGCAACGATATCTCATATGGATTGAGATTGAATATCTCCTTGTTGAAATAGAATTGAGAGGCACTTTCGATACCATAATTGGAATGACCAAAATTGATAGAATTCAGATAGAGGCTGAGGATCTCCTCCTTTGAGAACCGGCGTTCAATCTCGATAGTGCAGAAGAGCTCGTAAATCTTACGCCGCACCGTCTTGCGACTGTCCGTAAACAGGATCTTCGCAAGCTGCTGCGTAATGGTGCTTCCGCCCTGGGAAAAGGTCAGGGTCTTTACATTCACGAGCATGGCACCGGCAATCCTTCTCAGATCAAATCCCCTGTGTATAAAGAATTTCCGGTCCTCCATAAGAATTACAGAATGTATCAGAAGCGGCGGTATGCGGTTCAGGGGCAGGATTCTCCGTCGACCGTTGGAGAACTCACCTATAATCCTGCCATGCCTATCGTAAATAATCGTGTTTTGTCCCGCCCTCAGGCTTGGTGTTAGAGAGACTGGTGAACGCTGACCCTCCTCCACCAGCCGTCTGAGCGTGTAGAGCCTGCTGAGCACCTCTTCCCGGTTATTGAGCCAGAGAGCATAGCTGCTGTAAAACAATAAACCAGTAATAATTATGACCAGGACGAACAGAATGAAAATTGTCATCAGAAGGTACTTCATATATTATAATAGTATCCATATCAATTGATTTGGTATAGCGAAAATCCTTTCAGGTGTTATAGCAATGGAGATTTTTTATAAAGGTATCCCCGGCTCCCGCAGAATTGCAGTTGGTCAGGCCATCGTACTCCTGAAATCCAATATCCTGGTGCCACATTACACCATCGACCGGAGCAGCAAAGCCATAGACTGTGAGATTCACAAACTCGAAACAGCACTCATGAAAACAAAGAAACAGCTTGAAGGCCTGAAAAATGAACTCCTCCTGAGGAAATCCACCCTGGAAACGGGGTACCTCGATTCCACCATTCTCATGCTCGAGGACCCGACCATACGCGAGAACGTAACTGAGAAGATTAAACAGAGCTATATCAATATTGAGTGGATTTTTAATGAAGTAATTGAAGAGATGGCGGACAAGCTGCAGGAATCAGAGATAGACTATTTCAAGGAACGAGCGCCCGATATAATCTCCATAGGGCAACGTGTTCTGACAAATCTTCTCGGTAATGGTGAAAAGGACATACCCGAAGTAAGTAAGAATTCGATCATCATCGCTCACACACTTTCGCCTCCCGAGGTGGTACACTTCGGCAAACTGGAAATCAAAGCAATTGTCACAGAGATTGGCGGGAGGACCTCACATGTAGCAATCATGGCACAGGACTTGAAGATACCGGCCGTTATCGGCGTTGAACACATTACGAACAAGGTAAACACCGGTGACACCGTGATTGTCGATAGTACATCAGGTACCGTGATTGTGAACCCCGAAAAGGATACAGAGAAGCTGTACAGCGTAAAAGAGCGAGCGCAGCAGGACTACGATTTAAAACTCCGCAGGATACAACAAAAACCCTGCCAATTGAAAGAGGGAATCAGGATTGAGCTGTTTGCAAACATGGATCTTGAAGAGGAGCTCGACCTGGTCAAGCAATGCGGGTGTATGGGTATTGGGCTCTTTAGAACAGAGTACCTCTTCCTGAACAGTGCGGATTCGCCGGACGAGGATGTGCAGTACTCTATATACCGTCGTGTCATACAGGGCATTCAGCCCTATCATGCAACCATCAGGATCATCGACATCGGTGGAGACAAGAAGCCGAACTATCTTGACTACTACGAGGAAACAAACCCCTTCCTGGGACTGCGCGGCGTTCGCTTCGCCCTTGCACATACCGATATCCTGAGGACACAGATCCGTGCAATCCTTCGGGCAGCATATCATGGCAACGCACGCCTCATGTTTCCCATGGTCAATGACCTCGATGAGCTCAATGTGGTTCTCGAAATCGTTGATGAGTGTAAACAGCAGCTGCAAAGGCAGGGTATCGAACACGACCCCTCCATTCCGATAGGTATAATGATAGAAACCCCATCGAGTGTTATACTTTTAGATAAATTTATGCCCTTCGTGGACTTCATCAGCGTTGGGACGAACGATTTGATTCAGTACACCCTCGCCATTGATCGCGGAAACGGTATGGTGGCAGACAAGTTTGACCCCATGCATCCGGCAATTCTTCGCTCGCTGCAGCGGATCAGTGACTTTTCTTCACAGAGCGGAGTGGAGGCCGGTATATGCGGTGAAATGGCCGGTGATCCGCTCTGCACTTTACTTCTCATAGGTCTGGGTTACAGAACGCTCAGTATGAGCACAATGAACATACCAACGATTAAAGATATCATTATCAACTCATCTGTCGGAGACGCACAAAGTCTTGCCCATGAAGTCCTTGAGCTCTCAACGGCAGAGGAGATACACGTATTTATACGCAGGGAAATGATTGACAGGTTTAAATCTCTAGAGGATTACTTTCGCTGACAATTAGGTGAAACGTTCCGAAAAGAAATGCCAAAAAAAAATCACACATATCCCCTTATTGCCATTATCGGAAAACCCAATGTGGGTAAATCTGCTCTCTTCAACCGATTGATTCGGAAACGCAAGGCAATTGTTGCTGAAGAACCGAGTGTAACACGGGACATTAACTATGAATTTCTATCCTGCGAAGGTATAACCTGCCGCATTGCCGATTCGGCCGGATACGTTCGTGACCAGAATGATATCTCCCGTATAACCAGATCATTGAACCGACAGCTCATTGAGGATGCAGGATTGATTCTCTTTACCTGTGAAGTGCAGAGTCTGGACAGCCAGGATTTTGAGCTCTCTGATATCATACGAAAGAGCGGAAAACCCTGCATACTCATCGTTAACAAGGTGGACAACGAGAAACTGGAAGAGGACGTTGTTGACTTCTTTGAACTTGGATTCGATACTCCACTGCCAGTTTCAGCTGCTCATGGGAGAAATATAGCACAGCTTAAGCGTAAACTGGCAGAGTGCATGCGGGATTTACAGGATGTTGATGGAATTGTCCCCGGGTCTTCTGGAAAAACCATGAGGGAATCGGAGCTTTCCCCTGGAGGAGAATCTTCGTCCATCAATGTTTCCATTGTCGGTAAGCCCAATGTGGGAAAATCATCGCTTCTCAACCTGCTTGTGCAGAAGGACCGGGCAATTGTAATGCCCGAACCTGGAACAACCCGTGATACGGTGGATGAGACCTCACTATACAATGGCCAGGCGCTTCGTTTCGTCGACACTGCTGGATTGAGGAAACGACGGAAAATTCGCGAAAGCGTTGAATTCTACAGTCTGGTACGTACCGAACGGGCAATTGCCCAATCCACGGTTTCAATACTGGTGCTTGATGCCACCGAAGGGGTTTCCACGCAGGACAAGAAGATTGCGTGGATAATCGCCGGTGAGAAAAAGGGAATGATCATTGCAGCAAATAAGTGGGACCTGCTGGAAGACCGGCAGGCCGATGAAAAAATGTTTCGCGATGACATCTACTACGCCTTTCCCCATGCGCAGTTTGCAGATATAGTCCCTCTTTCTGCGCGCACAGGGTATAATAAAATAACATTACTGAAAAAAATTATAAAGGTGTATAATAATTATCACAGTACCCTGCAAACCGCCGAATTGAACAGCTTTATCGGCCATCTGCCGCGCGGCAGGGGTGACATCAAATACGGCTATCAGCGAGGAACTGCACCGCCCAAGTTCGAGTTTTTTATCCGTAACATCGATCCCAGGGATGTTAACTTCAAGCGCTATCTGACGAATTCCATTCGGAAGAATTTTGATCTGCGGGGAGTTCCTATTGAAGTTTCGTTGAGGAAGAGATAGAAATGGTCATCGGCGTACTTATATTCCTAGGAACCTTTCTCATCGGTGGAATACCCACCGGGTACATTGTGGTAAAAGCCTTTCGCAGAAAAGACATCAGGGATTTCGGTAGCGGGAATATCGGGTTCTCCAATGTATACCGTACCGAAGGCCTATACTTTGGCGCCCCAGTGCTCATCATCGATGTCCTGAAGGGTTTTCTTGTAACCTTTTTCTTTGCACGGTTCTTCCCGAATCAGTATCTCTTCAGATTTCTCCTGGGCATAACGGTCATCACAGGAAACATCTTCACGCCCTTTCTCAGGTTTCAGGGTGGAAAGGGTGTGGCAACCGCCCTGGGTGTTACCCTTGCACTCAATCCCTATGCGTCACTATGCGCTCTGTGCGCCTTTCTTATAACCGTAAAACTGAGCAGATACATATCACTTGGTTCTCTCGTTGCCGTTTCCGTATATACCCTTTCAAGTGCTCTCTTCTACATATTTGCCGGTTATGATGTGTTCAGCCTGCTCTTTGCCGCATTGCTCTTCATTGCCATCGTGGCACGGCACATCTCGAATATAAAGAGATTAATCAATGGACAGGAAAACAGAATCGGATCCGGTAAAAGTCAATGAAGGCTTTTACACAATCGGTGAGGTATCTGAAAAAATAGGGGTGAAGCCCTACATCCTGCGGTATTGGGAAAGGGAGTTCCCCTTTCTCCAGCCCATGAAAAACAGAGTGGGCCATCGATTATACGCTGAACGTGATGTTTTTATTGTGAAGAAGATCAAGGAGCTGGTGCATCAGAGGGGTTACAGTATCTCGGGTGCCCGGAAAGTTCTCTTTGATCTGTTACTCGGCAAGGAAAAAGACCCGAGAAAGCTCTACATAAACGAGATCAGAGACGAACTGCTGGAAATGCTCGAAAAGATCAACCGGACGCTTTCCTAGTATCGCATGTTCATGAGCTCCGAGAAAGATGACTGTTTTCCGGTTCTCTGCAATATCTCGATATTATCCTGGAATTCCTCAAGAGATGAAAAGGGTATCACCAGCCTGAATTCCCATTTTTCGAAGTTTTCAGGCAGTACGAGGTGAAACTTCCTGTCAATGTTCACCTCTCCCAGCTTCTTATCAAACCTCTTCCTATACGCATGAATTGAGGGATATCGCATGTTTCTGATATACCTGTACAGTTTTTCTCCTCGATGCGAAGGGTCCATTCCTGCATCGCGCAGAATGGCCTGCATGTGACCGCTCCCAATCAAGCCAAGCAGCTCTTTTTGGTCTCTCCGTGCTATATCGCGAAGCATGACAATGATTTCGTTTCTCTTTTTTGTTCCGAGGGCAACCTCTGTGATAAACTCAGCAGCAGGTATCCATGCAGCACTCTCCAGGTTGAAGAGTTCAAAGGCCGTGTTCTCATGCAGAATACCACTGCTGACCATATCTTTTATAGCTGCAGGCGCATCGGCAAGTGTCAGATAGTGCTGTATTATTCTGTCATTCCGTGGAATATCGAGAAGGTTGTACACTGAATCTTCCAATTCATCGCTGATACTGTACAACCTCTTCAGAGCGAGGGATTTTTCGACCACCGTGAATCCCCCCGTCTGTGCCTTCACGCCTATGCTGTACAACACGGCGTCGAGTACTGCTAGGAAGCCCTCCACGACGAGCACACATGGTACAGGCTTCCCCAGCTGTGCATGAAGTGTCAAACTGTTCTTCCCCCGTACCGGCACGCACTGTTTCTGATTCCGGTAGAGAATCGGAGGGTAGGAAAAAATTGCTTCAGACCCATCCCCTGTTCCCGCTGCATCTGAATACTCGAAACAGAAGTCCTCTGAATCGATATCCACTGCATCGGTGGAAAAATTCTTTTGTAGATTATAGGTTATCATGGTACCTGCTCGTAGAGGTGAATTTGAGGAAGAGACAATAGATAAAAAAATACAGACCTGCAGTAAGCCGGGTTCTGTTTTAACGGTCATCTATCTGGGGTGTTCACAACACCTCGCGCGGCCTACCCATGAGGCAAAAGCGGGTTCACTCTGTGCCTGTCTATTTGGCCTTGCTCCTGGTGGGGTTTACCAGCCACTGAAATGTCGCCATCTCAGGCGGTGAGCTCTTACCTCACCATTTCACCCTTGCTCCTCCCAGGACTGTACACTGAGAGGGGCGGTATATTTTCTGCTGCACTTTCCGTAGGATCACTCCCCCTGGGTGTTACCCAGCACCAAACCCTTTTGGAGCCCGGACTTTCCTCCCCAGGTCAGGGATCTCAACACTAAAATCCCGACCAGGCGCGACCGATCTGCAGGTCTGCATGATAATCATACAAGTCTAAAGAGGAACAGTCAAGAAGTGATCAATGGGGCAACATACAGGGGAACATGTACTAATTATTACACTGGTGCAAACTCCAGTAGCGCAGCTACTGGCTAATTCATTTTTATACATTGTTTGTCATACACCAGTTCAATTATTAGTTCTTAACTTATTATATTTTCCAAGTAGATATTTAACCCTTATGTTATTTCATGAAATTTGCGAATTGTTCACCAAGAACTAATTATCCGGTATCTGCTGCAGGGTGAAGTCATGTTCTACACTATTATCGCTCGGTATCATCAGCTTTTCAGCTCTGGGATAATAACCATCTTTGCGTGCCTCGATGTAGTCGCAGGATTTGGACACATTTTCGATCACGTACCATCCATCCTGATCGGTGAAAGCGGTAAACTTAATTGACCCGCTGCTGTAAATATTGATCATGGCGTCTGGCAGGGAAACTGTACCAGATACTCCCTCACCGTAGACGAAACCAGTGACGGTAATCCCGGGATTATAATACACGGGGACATTGGAATTCCCTCCGTTGGAATAAATGATCAGGGTACCTTCACAGACCTGGTCCGAATCACCGATCTCCTTTTCATTTACAATGACCTCCACGGTCATGGATGTTTCAGTCTCTCCCTCTGCGACAGGACAGACGATCCATCCCGCTTCGGTTTCTATTTCCCAGCGCAACTCACCGCCACCATCATTGATAATGTTTAGTGATCTTGATGTCTCCGATTCATGGAAGCTCAATGAGGGTGGTGATACAGAAAGCAGTGGAAGAGTGGGATCACTCGGTGGGGCAGTTCCCGTGGTGCAGCTTATCAGTGCTACCAGGCAAAGGATGATTGAAGCTATGATGCCATATAATTTCATTGAAAAATTCTCCAGTCATAGCAGGGATATCAGTCCCCTCCCCCGTACACACAGATACAAAAACCGAACGTTCTGCATCAATTATTATTCATGGTATCGCAATGTCGATTTTTATCAAGTTAATTATCTATATATATCACGATTATCCAGGACCCGGTTCACAATCGCATCGGCAATAGGATTCTCTTTTCTGGGAATATGATGAATATGCACAGAATCGTGTCTGTCCATCAGCTTGCGAGCTTTTCTGTGGAGAGGTATGAGTTTCGGGTCTTTCACCTTATAGACACCATTCATCTGGCGGACAATAAGCTCACTGTCGGAGTATATGGTTACTGGTTCATCGGAATTCGAAATGTCAGCATGAGGATTTTCAGAGGACAGGTAGGTCAGGGCTTCAATGAGTGCGGTATACTCAGCACAATTGTTTGTGCTCACTCCGATGTGTGCACCGTACCGGTGCAACTCGCTATGGTGATCATCGAAAACAACGAATCCGATTGCTGCACGTCCGGGATTTCCCCGTGCTCCTCCATCGATATAGACGACCATTGGACCGCTTATGGCTGGAAAGCTATCTCTTCAGCAGGTTCCTCCTGCTGATAGTAAAGAATTCGAGAGCAGTTTGGGCAAAAGATGAGCTCATCCTCACGTCGTACATTGTTCACGAACTGCGGGGGAAGCAGCATATTACACCCCATACACACAGTGTTCTTGATTGATATAATGCCGATACCCTCTTTGTTCTTTACGATCTTCTCAAATTTATAGATGAGTTCCTTGTCAAGCCCGATGGATATGGTTTTTTTCTCCTTCAGGTACTTATCAAGTTCCTTCTGTTTCTCTGCAGAAAACTTACTGACCTCCTTTTCCTTCCCGGCGATTGTCTCCTTGAGTTCCTGAAGAAGGCCTGTCTGCTTCTCAAGATCGGTATCCAGAGTCTCGAGCTCCTGCATGGACTCGAACTCTTCAGACTCGATCTGTGCGAGCTTTTCGTCGATCTGTGCAATCTCACTCGTTAGAGCTTCATACTCCTTCTGTGTCTTGATGAGCTTTATCTGCCCTTCATACTTCTCCTTGTTGATCTTGGACTCTTCCTTGTCCTTGGACACTTGCTCTAAAAGTTCGGTATTATGCTTCTTGCTCGCCTCTTTCTCTGCAATAGTTCTCTCCAATTTGTGGAATCGCCTCTTCAGCTCATTGAGCTCTCTCGGGATTTCCTCGAGCTCTGCCTCGATCTCAAACTCATTGAGTAAGATATGCTGCAGTTCTCTCAATTTGTCATATACCTTCTGCATCCTGTTTTCCTTTTTCTCTGACATGATTTACTTCTCTTCCCATCCGGCACAGAGACCGTGCGCAAGATCGCTCGAAGATTTACAAATTGTATCAACGACAATGTGTTCTATTGAGAAATACTCTTTCTCATCCATGTTCCTTATGTCATCATCGTAGCGGTAGAACTTTTCAAAGAGGTCGTGAAAAGATTTATGCTGTGAGAATTCACCTTTTTTCCACATATGATACAGGGTCATGAGATCGCGCAGCTTCGCCTCCTCCCAGGCCCGTTCCATGGCATCATCAAAAACCTGTGCTATGTCTCTCTCTTCACTTTTCATAACCCTACCCCCTGTAATAACTTAGTAAACTTATCATGGGAGATCAAGTTTCTTTTCTCAAAGCGCCTTTGCCAGGATACTGTTCAGACGGCGTGTAAAAGCCGTTATATCTTTCGGAGGTGCACCTTCAATAAGCATTGCCTGCTCGAGCAGAAGCCATGCAGTGTCCGCAAAGAGGTCGCTGTCCTCCACGCTATCCATCTTCTTGATAATTGAGTGACCCGGATTTATCTCAAGTATGGGACGAAAATTCTCTTCACTCTCTTGGCCCATAAGCTTCATCAGGTGCTGCATCTGTATGGTGGGATCCGACCCATCAGCAACAATGCATGAGGGTGAATCGGTGAGTCTTTCACTCATATGTACATCCTTTACACTCTCACCGAGTACCTCCTTTATTCTCATGAGGAGAGGCTGCAACTGCTCATTCCGCTCATCATTCCCCTCCTTGATGATGTCCTCTGTCGCATCGCTCCTGTTCACCGACCTGAGCTCCGTATCTTTGTATGCACCGATAGCCGGAACCACAATCTCATCGATCTCTTCATCCATGATGAGAACCTCGAGACCTTTTTCTCTGTATACCTCCAGAAGAGGGGAACGTCTCACATTATCCTCGTTTGCACCTGTTATATAATAGATGACCTTCTGATCATCCTTTTTTCTGTCAAGATACTCTGCAAAGCTCGTGTACCCATCGACCATGGTGGACTTGAAACGTACGAGCTCCATGAGCACATCACGGTTCGAAAAATCCTGATACAGGCCCTCCTTCAGGAGGATTCTGTACTGTTCGTAAAACTGCTCGTATTTCTCATCGCCCT
>JAGLSF010000359.1 GCA_023136305.1 Spirochaetota bacterium | reverse complement strand
TCTTCAATGCTGACGTATAGTCCAGAGTTTGTTGAAGACACTGAATACGCATTCGCAGTGGCCAGGGTACGTGCTCTGGAGACGCGGTACATCGACGAGGTTACCATCAATACACTTCTTTCATCAGACGGTGAGCGCTTTGTAGCCCATTTTTCAGAAGTAACGGGCATTCGAAGCGGAGCATCCGTGGGTGTTACCCGTATTCTGGATGATCTCGAGGAGTCGTTCAGCGAGACCTTCCGGCTCGTACAGTCTCTCATTCTGGAAGAGGAGATGAAGCGGCTCATCGGTCTGTGTTACGACTACGAGCTTCTCAAGTTTATCGTGAAGGAGGAGAAGGGCGAGGTCTTACGTATCCCTCTTTTACTGATCGAGCGCTCAAACTATGGTCACGGGTTACTGAAAATCCTGCTTGCGGAGGGGAAAGCCCTGGAGACGGGTGAGACCATGTTCAGAACCTACAGGGATTTGCTGAACAGGAAGGAGATTTCGAGCACACAGATCGACATCTCCTGTGACCGTGCATACTATGACGAGCTCTTCCAGCTTCTCGACGAGAGGGACAATCCCTTTATTCGGGACTACTTCATCAGAGAAATCGATACAGTCAACATTTCGACTGTACTCAGACTGAAGCTACAGGGTAAAAAACGGGGTGTTATGAGGGAGCGCTACATACCACTGGGTTCCATAGATCTCTCCTATCTGGAGGAGGGATTTGATATGAACCTGGAGGGATTTGCGGGGAGATTACAGTTTTCTCCCTTCGGACAGCATCTCAGGGAGGTTGACAAGAGCATTGATCCGGAGGATCAGGTCGTGCAGGTCGAGCGGCGGCTCGATGCTGCGCAGACAACCTACCTGAGGGAAACCGTTTTCACCTCCTTCGGTATCGAGCCCATACTTGCCTACCTGTGGACCAGGGAGCGTGAGCTGAGCAACCTGCGTACCATTTTCATCGCCAAGATGAGCGGCATTCCCCATGATGAGATACGTACCTGTTTAAGGGGACTCTATGGCTAATATTGCAGTGGTGGGTGAGGAGAGAAACGTCATCGGTTTCAGGCCCTTCGGTGTCGACGTGTACCTGTCCCATGAGAGTGGTGAAGACATCGAAGACTGGTTCAGGTCAATCGTGAAGAAGGAGTACAAGCTCATTCTGATCACCGAAACAGTGGCGGTAAAGCTCAGGGAACAGATACAGGCCCTCTGGGAGAAGGATTTTCCCGTGGTGCTGACCATCAGCGGACTCGGGGAGACCTCCAGTGCGGCCTTCGATCGGCTGAGAAGCCTTGTCATCAAGGCAGTTGGTGCAGACCTATTAAAGGAGAGTTAGGATGGAGGAAGTTGGCAAGATCGTCAAGGTAGCCGGACCGCTTGTTATTGCATCTAATATTCGCAGTGCAAAGATCTATGACGTGGTACGGGTCAGTGAACAGCGCCTCATGGGTGAGGTCATCGAGATGCGGGGCGACGAGGCTTCCATACAGGTTTATGAGGAGACAGGGGGGCTCGGTGTGGGCGAGCCGGTGTATCCCACCGGCGTGCCTCTTTCGGTCGAGCTGGGCCCCGGGCTCATAGAATCCATATACGACGGTGTGCAGCGCCCGCTCGACATTATCAGAGAGCAGGCGGGCGACCTCATTACCAGGGGTATCGACATCCCCGGCCTGAACAGGGAAAAGAAGTGGAAATTCGATCCCGGCGTGAAGTCCGGTGATGTTGTAGCTGAGGGGGACATACTCGGTACGGTGGATGAGACCATTCTTGTCAAGCACCGCATCATGGTTTCCCCCGGGGTGAGCGGTAGGGTGAAGAAGATAGATGCCGGTGAGTTTAACATCACTGAAACGGTCGCCGTCATCAGTACTGAAAAGGGCGACGTGGACGTTACCATGATGCAGAAATGGCCGGTCAGGATTGCCCGTCCCTACAAACGAAAGCTCGACCCGGACGAGCCCCTCTCTACGGGCCAGCGGGTCATCGACGCCTTCTTCCCAATCAGCAAGGGGGGTACGGCCTGTATTCCAGGGCCCTTCGGGAGCGGGAAGACGGTGGTGCAGCATCAGCTTGCCAAGTATGCCGATGCACAGATCATCGTTTACGTGGGATGCGGCGAGCGCGGCAATGAGATGACCGACGTGCTCATGGAGTTCCCCGAACT
>JAGLSF010000358.1 GCA_023136305.1 Spirochaetota bacterium | reverse complement strand
GGTCAGAATAACGTTCAAGGGGCGTGCGACATGGGGGCCCTCCCCAACGTCTATCCGGGCTATCAGGTCGTCACCGATGAGCAGATTGCCCAGAAGTTTGAAAAAGCGTGGAATGCCAAGCTCTCAACCAAGATCGGACTAACGGTGACGGAGATGTTGAAGGCGGTTGGAACGGGGGAGGTCAAGGCCATGTTCATCCTGGGGGAGAACCCCATGCTGAGCGATCCCGATATTCAACACGTAGAGGAATCCCTCAAATCCCTGGATTTCCTGGTGGTTCAGGATATTTTCATGACGGAAACGGCGAGCCTCGCCCACGTAGTACTTCCCGGGGTGAGTTTTGCGGAAAAGGACGGAACCTTCACGGCTACGGACCGAAGGGTGCAGCGGGTGAGAAAAGCCATTGACCCGGTGGGCGACAGTAAACCTGACTGGGAAATTCTCTGTGATTTGGCGCGAAGGATGGGGGGGAAGGGATTTGAATTTTCATCACCCAAGGAGATTTTTGACGAACTGGCTGGCGTGACGCCTATCTATGGGGGCATTCGCTTTGAAAGGATCGAGACAGGGGGCCTTCAGTGGCCCTGCCGGTCCCTTGAAGACCCTGGGACAAGGTATCTCCACAAGGATCAGTTTGCGAAGGGCAGGGGGACTTTTTCCCCCATTGCCTACCGGGAACCGGCAGAGATTCCCGACGATCAGTTCCCCTTTGTCTTGACCACGGGCCGGATGGGATTTCATTTCCATACGGGGACCATGACCCGAATCTCTCCCAGTCTGCATAAGGAGAGCGAAACAGCCTATATGGAGATCAACCCGGAGGATGCCGAGGGACTGGGGATTGATAACGGCGAGATGGTCCGGGTAGTCTCCAGGCGTGGAGAGATCGATATCAAGGCCACCGTGACGGATACGACCGATCGAGGGGTTGTTTTCATTCCCTTCCACTTTGTGGAAAGTGCGGCCAACCGTCTGACCAATACTGCCCTCGATCCCATCGCCAAAATTCCTGAATTCAAGGTCTGCGCGGTGAGGATCGAGAAGTTGGCCACAAATAGCAAGGAAGAGAACGAGGGGAAACGAGAAAAGGATTGAAGGACGCGAAGATAAACGTGGGACCATTTTTTGCACTCCGGGGATTCCCGTGAGTGCTGTGATCGGGAATAGAAAGAGGAGAGGCATGGAGCGAATAGGTGTATTTATCTGTCACTGAGGGACCAACATAGCGTCCATGGTGGACGTTCAGCGTGTGGTCGAAACGGCAAAGAAGCTTCCCGGCGTTGTTTATACAGAAGCCCTTCAATATTCCTGTTCGGATCTGGGCCAGGGAGCGATAAAGCAAGTCATAAAAGAACACAATCTGGATCGGGTTGTTGTCTCTTCCTGCAGTACCACGATGCATGAGGTGACCTTTCAGAGGTGCATCGATTCGGCGGGGCTGAACCGGTACATGTTCGAGATGGCAAACATCCGGGAGCAGTGTTCCTGGGTTCATATGGACCGGGAGGAAGCGACGAGGAAGGCGGAACAACTGACCATCATGGCCGTCTCCAAGGCGGCGCATCTAGAGCCACTGGAGCCTCTGAAGTCTCCGGTCGAGAAAAGGGCCCTGGTGATCGGGGGCGGAATTTCAGGAATCCAGGCGGCTCTGGATCTGAGCCAGGCTGGCTACCCCTCGACGATTGTGGAGAAGCTTCCGACAATAGGGGGGAGGATGGCCCAGCTCGAAAAGACCTTCCCCACCCTGGACTGCTCTGCCTGAATCCTTACCCCGCGGATGACGGAGTCATCCCAGGACGAGAGAATCAAGATTTTGACCTATTCCGAGGTGGCTGAGGTCAAGGGATATGTCGGAAACTTTGACGTGACGATCCGGAAGAAGGCCCGCTATATCGACGAAACAAAGTGCACGGGGTGTGGCCAGTGCATTGAGAAATGTCGGAGGAAAGCGCCCAACGAATGGGATTTGGGACTCGGAAAACGAAAGGCGATCTATAGACCTTTTGGCCAGGCAGTCCCCAATGTTCCGGTTATCGATCCTGAGATCTGTATCTACTTAACTAAGGGTAAGTGCGGTGTGTGTGCCGAGGTCTGTCAAGCCGAGGCCGTTAACTATGATCAAAAGGACGAGTACATCACGGAGAAATTCGGAACCATCGTCGTGGCCACGGGCTTCGATC
>JAGLSF010000357.1 GCA_023136305.1 Spirochaetota bacterium | reverse complement strand
CGTCGAACTCCCGGGGAGGAAGACTGTAAAGGTATATCCTTTTCCTGAGTGCTATATACTGGTCTCCAGCTTCACTCGGCGAAACCTCATACTCCACGCGGACGACCTCTCCCCTCTTTCCGAGCTCGAGGGGGGTCTGAGGCATGATCGTGGTAAAGATGATGCTGCTTGCCCTCTGCTGCCCGAGGTCTTCTCTCTTAGAAACAAATATCGTTCCCGAATCCCCTTTGATATAGAGCGATCCCGAAAGTTCCACATCGAGCCTTTCAACGAAGGCCCGTATCTCCCGCATGAGCTCGTTGTTGCGCCTTCCCATGTCGATGGTTCTTCGTACCGACACAAAGGAGGTGAAGGAAACCGCCGCGATAATCGAGAGTATGGCGAGGGCGATGAGAAACTCGATAAGCGTAAAAGCGCTCAGGTCAGGTCCTGTTTTAGCCGATCTGCTCTTCATGCTCATTCTCTGCCCGGTACCCTTTCATATGTCATCCCGTCAATCAGTAGCGGGAGAGGACCGTCTGCAATGTGTAGTTTCGATCACCGCCCCACGAAACCGTGACCGTGACAAGCTTCAGCTCTTCTATATAGGGAAGTTCCAGAACCTCGATTCGCTTTGACCAGGTGTATCCCTCGAAAATACCGTCTTCAAAGGCACCTTCATCAGAACCAGATGCCGGAAATCCCTTGCCGATCTCTTCCTTGAGCAGAGATTCTGCTGCAATGACCGCAGTGGTGAGGTCTGCGGCAACGCGGGAAGACCGGATGTTGAAGGTATTTCCACGAAGTACTGCGAGAAACCCGATGGACAGTATGACAAGTGCAATGAGTACTTCCACCAGGGTAAATGCTCTGAAACGCAACACCCTTCCCTCCGCAAACCCTCATTGATCTAATATTTGTACTCTATGCATCGGCTCTAGTATATTCCTATTAACGGCACATTTACCCAGGAAAATATAACAGGAAAGATCAGTCGTGTAAATCCTAAAGAGGGTGGGCAGGGTGTATGGAGCTTCCAAAAGTCGCTATACAGGGTGAAGAGGGATCATACAGTGAGGAGGCAGGTATAAAATACTGGGGTAAATCGGTCGTGTTCGTCCCCAGGAGGTCTTTTGAAGATGTTACAGCCGCTGTGGAGAAGGGTGAGGCCGATTACGGGCTGCTCCCCCTGGAAAACACCCTCATCGGAAGTATCGCACACACCTACGATCTCATTCTCGAATCGCATCTTCCCATTATCGGAGAGGTCATAACCCCTGTATCCCATTGCCTGCTGTCTGTAAAGAAAGTACAGGTGGGTGAGATCAGGCGCGTGTATTCACACCCCGCAGCCCTTTCCCAGTGTTCAACATTCCTGCAGAGCCTGCACGATTGCGAGATCATACCCTTATATGACACTGCAGGCAGTGCGATGAAGATAAGCCGGGAGAAAGACCCTGCCTCTGCCGCCATTGCGAGCAGACTTGCAGCTCAGCTCTACAATCTCGAAATCATTGCGGAAAAACTCGAGGACTACCCGAACAATCAGACCAGGTTCATTATTGTTGCCCGTGAATTTGAGAAGAGCTTGCTCAAGAATGCCAAAACGTCAATTGTATTCACCACGCTTCATCAACCGGGGGCCCTGTACCAGGTGCTAAAGGTGTTTAACGACTACGGCATAAATCTGACCAAACTGGAGTCACGCCCCCACAAAACCGAGCCGTGGCGCTCATACTTCTATCTGGACTTCGAGGGCCATGAGCGGGAGTCCATTGTCAGGGAGGCGATGAAGGAGCTGAAGGAACAGACGAACTTCCTCAAGGTTCTCGGAAGCTACCCGATCTGGACGGGAAAACGCAAGGTTGAATTACTGGAAGTGGAAGAGCACGAGGACAAGTCCCATCTCCCGCTCTACAGCCTGGAACGCACGGAAGAACCTACAAAGGTTATACTGGAGGAGCCGTCTATCGAAACGCTCACCATAGGCGGCGGTAGTTTCACCATCATTGCCGGCCCATGCTCCGTGGAGGGAAGAAAGCAGCTTTTTAAAACAGCCAACCTGATCCGGGAATCGGGCGTGAAGATACTGAGAGGCGGGGCTTTCAAACCCAGGACATCCCCCTACAGTTTTCAGGGACTCGGGGAAGAAGGACTCAAGTATCTGGCTGAGGCCAAAAAGAAAACAGGACTTCTGGTAGTGACGGAACTCATGGATACAA
>JAGLSF010000356.1 GCA_023136305.1 Spirochaetota bacterium | reverse complement strand
AGGTCTTCATCAACTCCGTACAAATCGAGGGATAAGACATGTATCTGTTCTTCGTAACGCTTCAGATAGTTCATTGTGATAATTTTACAAGGATCGGCGTAATAGCCCTCCCCCTCTCTCACCCTCCTGAGAGTGTCAGAGATATCGACGCCGGGCCTATACTCCATATCCAGGAGGGGAGCCCCCTCCGTGAGAAAGTAGAGCTTCATACGATCCTCCTGCGCAGAGGGGAGGAGAATAACGCATTCCGGGACTTGTACCCTTCGCTCGGGTATCTTCACCTGCCTGTTGATTAGGGGATTATACTTTTCGATGAGCCTATGCTCTTCGATGAGCGCCTCCAGATCAGAACCGAGAATGCGATGCTCGATACTGTACAGATGCTGCAGTATGAGCTCTCGTTTCTCCTCACTCTCACCGGTGATACGGAAATAGGAGCCGATCCTGCCCTTGAGGTTTTTCGTCTTGCCAACGTAGACGACCTGACCCTCACGGTTGTGAAAAAGGTATACACCGGGCCTTTCCGGAAGAGATTTCAGGAAATCACGGTCAAACCCATAGCGTGAGAAATTGATGGAGGGTTCGATGCGGTTTGAGATCTCGAGCAGCTCGGAGGCATTCTGAACCCCCTGCCTTGATGCCCTCTCGACCAGATGGGATAAAACGTGCAGCATGGATTTGGTCCTCGAGCGCGGGCTCGAACCCTCAAAGTTGACAATTGAGAAGTCACGGATGATATCATCCCAGGTCGTATAACTCTTGTCCGGGTAGAAGTGGGAGAGCAGCCTCCGTAGGGAGAGAGTTTTCATCTCAAGTCTCATGGGTGAATATGTCCGGTATATCTTCCGCAGCCTGCCCAGAGTTTTCATGTCGTAGGGAAGGAATATGTAGTCTCGGCATGCATGGAGGAGCTCCGACAACGGGGGCGCCTTGCCGCCATCACCACGGTTGAAGAGCTCGAAGGATGCGTACCGATCGATCCGGGCCCTCACATCCCTACCCCTGTCCACTTCCGGCTCGATCTCGTCGATGGCAAAGAGGAGATAGGGCGCATCCCGCAGGGGCAATTCCTCGATGGAGGTCAGCTGCACCGCTCTCCAGATGGTCCCATCCCAGGAAAATCTCCTGTCTCCCTGGAGAAGCGGCGTAACGATGCGCTCAGCCATGGGGCTCTCGACATTTCCCATCTTAAAAAAGTGCTCGACGATCTCCGCATTGGTGAGACCCTTCACCTGTTCGAGCAAATGCGTATAGATGAGATCGTTCATGCTCTTCATGAAGGCTCCATATCTAATAGTTGCATTACCTACACTCTCTAATATATAATGGTGAAGAGGCAACGAACAGAAAAGGCAGGGAGTACTTCCATGTCAGAAAAGTTCCATATTCCCGATGAGAAGCTGTTCAGATACAGCTTCCACAGGTCGGGTACGAGAGTCCTCAATCAGGGTGATACCGGGACCGATATATACATCCTGAAAAAGGGCGCGGTGCTGGTTATCGTGGATGACCAGATTGTGGGGCTCATCAACACACCCGATACCATAATCGGTGAGATGGCGTACTTTCTCGGCATACCGCGGACCGCGAGTATTGAGGCGACCGAGGACTCCGAGTTCATCGTGATACCCGGAGAACAGCTCTATCGGCATGTGCTAAAGCGGCCCGAGCTCGGCATCGACCTCCTCAAGACACTCTCCAGGCGGCTGGCAAACACTACAAAGTATGCGATCCGGCTCGAAAAAGAGGTCATTGAATATAGAAACAAACTGCGGAGCATGCAGGGCCTCGAAGAGCTGAAACAGCAATCTCTCGAAGACGAACTTCAGTTCCACGGGTTCATAACCGAGGAGCAGGCAAATGAATGCAGGGATGAGCTCAATCGGCGAAAGGCTTCAGGTGCCGAAACCCCGTCGCTTCTCAAGCTGATCGTCGAAAAGGGCTATATAACAGCCGAGAATCTCACCCAGTATCTCGAGATAAAGCAGTTTCAGGACTGAAGCCGGCCCTTCCCTGCCCATGCATGAGGGAGGTATTATGTCAGTCTATTCTGCCACATTCAATGTTGAGACCAGAGGCGAGACTGATATTGTCGATATCACCGACCATATCGAAGGTATACTCGACAGAAGCGGCCTGACCGACGGAACGGCCACGGTGTTCGTGGGTGGATCGACCGCCGGAATCACAACCATCGAGTTTGAG
>JAGLSF010000355.1 GCA_023136305.1 Spirochaetota bacterium | reverse complement strand
TGAGCGGCGGTAATCAGCAGAAGGTTTCCATAGCGAAGTGGCTTGCATCAAAATCTGACATCATCATTTTTGATGAACCTACCCATGGGATCGATGTGGGAGCAAAGGCTGAAATTTATCAGCTTCTCAGGGATCTCTCGGACGAGGGCAAGGGCATAATCATGATATCATCCGAGCTCCCCGAGATACTCAACGTGTGCGATCGAATCCTTGTTTTTAGAGATGGAGGGATTGCCCACGAGTTTGAGGAGAACAGGGATCTGACAGAAGAGGATGTTGTACAGTACGCACTCGGCTGATGTGAGCCGGGTTTACATACATATCACTACAATAAGGATGTGAACTATGCCAGAGGGTACACTGAAAAGGGAAAAGCTCAGATACTATTTCGACCAGACCAGAATGCTCATCGTTCTCATCATCATAGTAGCTGCTTTTTCGATTCTATCGCCCTACTTCCTGAAGGTGCGGAACCTCTATGCTATTGGTCTGACCATATCGGTCATCGGAATCGTATGTATCGGACAATCCCTGGTTTTGCTCACCACAGGTTTCGACCTTTCCGTTGGATCGATATCAGGTTTCGCGGGCATGGTCGTCGCATCTCTCACAAAGCGGTACGAACATTACTGGCTCATGTTCTTTATCGGCCTGGCAATAGGGGCCACTATCGGTTTGACAAACGGACTGCTCATTACCAAGGCTGGGATCAATCCCCTTATAACAACACTCAGTATGATGTCCATATTTCAGGGGGCCACGTTCCTCGTTTCCAAGGGATTTGCGATCGCGGTCAACCTCGATAGCTTTCGCTTTCTCGGAACGACCCGCGTGTTCGGTACGCCGCTTCCGATTATCATCCTCGTGGGTCTCTACGTGATATTTTTCTTTGTCCTGCGGTACACGGTGTTCGGACGCTATATTTACAGTATTGGTGGAAATGCGGAAGCCGCAAAGCTCTCGGGCATCAACGTGGATAAGATACGGATTCTCGTGTACATGCTGAGCGGAATGCTTTCTGCCTTCGGGGGTAACATTCTAGCCTCCCGCCTTGGCGCTGCACAGACCACAGCCGGAAGCCAGTACCCGCTGAACTCTATCGCCGCCTGTGTTCTGGGCGGTATTTCGATTGCAGGGGGTGAGGGGGTCATCTTTGGATCTCTCATCGGCGTTGCTATCATCGGTGTGCTGCAATCCGGTCTGATCATGATTAACATGCCGTCCTACTATCAGTGGATCGCAAACGGGATAGTTCTTATCATTGCCGTGTATGTGGATACGATGAGGAAAAACTGACCGGGAATTACGGGCAGGTGTGTACATGGAAGTATAAGGGAGGATGCGCGGATGACGAATCAGGAACGTCTGCAGAAGGCTTTGAACTGGGAGCCCGTGGACCGTATTCTCACCTGGGATTTCATGGATAATGTGGGCATACTCGAGCAGTATGGCGGCTACAGGCGGGAGAGGGAGTATGCCTGGCAGGAAATCCTCGAGATCAACATCAGTGCATTCAAGAATATCGGTCTCGATATGACGCGCTATATCTATGACCCTGCCAATCACTGGATGGGCTCGAAAATCGTTAACTGGATCCGGTTTTTTGGTATTGACCCTGAAAACTGGAAGGTCGAACAGGCGGGTGACACGGCGTGGATAGCGGGGCGGCCCTTCACAGACCTGAAAGGGCTCGAAAACCAGATGCCCAATGCACCTAGGCTTCATGAGGTGCGCGAGTGGTTCGAACCCTTTATAAAGCATATTAAGAAGGTGTACGACGAGCACGATCTCGTGTTTGTTGGGGGGGTCGAAGGGCCGGTCACGGACGCATACTCATATGTTGACATGGAGCTCTTTGCCATGGCCATTTACGATGCGCCGGAGCTCATCTCCCATGTCATGGACTGCACGGGAAAATTCTCTGCCTATATCTCACAGGTGTATGCCGAGAACGCGTCAGCTCCGCTCCTGTTCATGGGTGAGGACATCTGTGGGAGCTCGGGGCCCATATTCAGCCCGGATTGGCTCAGTGAACAGGCCCTTCCCCGGTGGCGCTGGATTGTGGACCCGGTCAGGGACAGGGGCCTCAAGTTCCTCTTTCATACAGACGGAAGGTACGGAGCAGCCCTTCCCATCATCCTCGAAGAACTCAATGCGGACGGTCTGCACCCCATCGAGAGAAACGATTGCAACGACATATTCGAGATCAGGGAGCAG
>JAGLSF010000354.1 GCA_023136305.1 Spirochaetota bacterium | reverse complement strand
ATAGGAGATTCATTTCTCCAAAGAGATGGAATATCCTAGGTAGAGGGGAATGTACCGATGATGAGGACCGCTATATATCCTGGAAGCTTCGATCCGCCAACGAACGGGCACTACGATATTATTAGGAGGTCGTCAATGATCTTTGATCATGTCATCGTGGCTGTTGCGGAGAACCCGACGAAGAAGTATGATTTCACGGTGGATGAACGTACTGCAATGCTGAAGGAGATTATCAAGGATTATGACAATATAGAGGTCGACCAGTTTTCCGGACTGCTCGTTCAATATGCTGAAAATATCGGCGCAGTAACGATCATTAGAGGCCTGCGAGCCCTTTCAGACTTCGAGTATGAGCTCGAGCTTGCACTGATGAACAGGCATCTCAACGAAAAAGTTGACACCATTTTCATGATGACCAGTGAACATTACTCCTTTATCAGGAGCTCTCTTGTCAAGGAAGTTGCCCGTCTGGGTGGTAATATCTCCGACAAAGTCCCACCTGTCGTGGAGAAGTATCTGATGAAGCGTTTTAACTAATTATTGGGCGAACTTCGTTCGCCAGCACGATGCTTATTTGAACAAAATTTATAATTAATTTTATTAACATGACGGTACCTCGACATTCACTTTAATTATTTCCGAACCCTCCATTTTTTTGTATATTTAAAATTAGCTGTTTTCCGGTATCCTGTGGGGATACGACATTTAAGGAGTGAGTAGTATGGCAGTTCCGAAGCAAAAAAAATCGAAAGCCCGAACCAGATCGCGGCGCGCAAACCATGACCGGGTTACACTCGTTCAATTCGTCGAGTGCCCGCAGTGCGGAGAATACACACGGCCCCATCATGTCTGTCCGAACTGCGGTTTCTACAAGGACAGAGAAGTCATCTCCCAAGAGGAAGAGTGATCTGAATGGTAGCTGTTGATGTCATGAGCGGGGAACACCCTCCCGAGGTGTATATCAAGGGCGCAGTCAATGCAGTGAGGGATTTCAACGTAAAAATGGCTCTTGTCGGTGACGGGGAGATCATTGAGACGGCCCTGAAAAAACTGAAGTTCGAAGATTCGCGGAAAGTGAAGGTGTTTCATGCCGAAGAAGTGATTCGTATGCATGAAATTCCTTCCGTCGCCCTGAAGAAGAAGAAAAACACCTCTATTCAGGTCTGTACGCGTCTTGTCAAAGAGGGCGTCTGTGAAGGTCTCTGGTCTGCAGGCAATACCGGTGCTACGCTCATCTCGGCTATCATGCATATGGGTAAAATCGAGGGCATTTATCGCCCCGCACTTTCGACCTACCTCCCCACATTGAAGGGCCACTGTATGCTCATAGATGCGGGTGGCAACATGGACTGCATTCCCGAATACCTGGCACAGTTCGCTATCATGGGCGAGGTATTCGCAAGCAGAGTTCAGGACAAAAAAAATCCCTCAATCGGGCTTCTGAGCATCGGAAGCGAAAAGTCAAAGGGGAATGAGCTCATCCTCAAGACCCATGAGATTCTCAAGAAGCTTGACTGCAACTTTGTGGGCAACATCGAGGGGTACGACATCTCCGATGGTGATGTTGATGTAGTTGTCTGTGATGGATTTACGGGCAATATTGTACTCAAGGTGACCGAGCGCGTGTTCAAGCTCATGATCGAGCTCCTGCAGCAGGAAATAGAAAACAATCTGCTTCAGAGGATAGGATTTGCTCTCATGTATCCTGCGGTCAAGAAGCAGGTCTACAAGAAAACCGATCCCCGCGCCTATGGCGGAGCACCGGTACTTGGCCTGAACGGCAGCATCGTTGTCGGGCACGGCTCCTCCGATGCCTATGCCGCATGCAATGGTGTACACATGGTTAACAATTTGATCAAGAACAAGGTAAACGATCTTATCCTGAAACGGCTGGGCCAGTTCGGGCTGTTGAAAAAGCCTATTGCTGAAGACGCGAAGGTTTAGCAGGAACCTTTCGTTTTTCCTGTACCCCAGTTCCAAAACAGAGAGTTACGGGTGGTGGCATGGGCCGGTGCATCAGCACGCAGCAGAGAAAAATATACTTGATGGAGCGACGAGTTTTTATCATATTAAATCGGTGTCTCATAGTTGCTGTTTTCGGAAGACCGTTTTAAAACATGGTGAAATACTGCAGTGATGATGCATAGCCATAACCTGTACATAGTAACTTTCTTGTGAAGTCACAGCGCGGCCTCTGGCAGGCTTCCGCCATTACCA
>JAGLSF010000353.1 GCA_023136305.1 Spirochaetota bacterium | reverse complement strand
CCGGTATACATGTGGTCTCAGTGTACATTGAGAATGATGACCCGGATGCAATGGAAAGCCTCTATGTTTTTGACCTTAAGGGTAGGGGGACAGTAACTACGGTACCAGACATACAGGTGAAGGTAGGAATGAAAAAGATAGCCAACAACGGCATCTATTACTTCAACGACGATGATGACGCAGTCGAGTACCCCGGATCGATAAAGAGGACATTCACCATTGAAAATAAAGGAAAAGCCGATCTCACCATAGTCGGGATGCTCATAGTGACCGGTGACGCCGGTGACTTCACGGCAGACCTGATAACTCCTGTAACAGTCATGGCGGGATCAAAGGTTGACTTCAGCATCACCTTCAACCCACAGGGAGCCCCATCGGAACTCGAGAAGCGATCAACACGGCTGCAGATCTCAAGCAACGACATAGATGAGAATCCCTACAAGATCGACCTTGCCGGGTACGTCGAGTAAAACTGAAAACTTAGCTCTATTATTGTTACATATGAATAGAGGCACACTCTGACTGAAGAGTGTGCCTCTCAATCCGCGATACATACCTCCCTCACTGAAGCCAAACCGATCACTTACACATTTCCGACAGCGCTGAATGAAAAATGCCAATTGTATTTGCAGGACATCCGTTACGCCTAGTATATTCCCCCCATGCTCTGGTTCCCCCTTGCATTTGGTGCCGCCCTGTTCTGGGCCTTCGGTCATGTGCTGCTCAAAAGGGGGTTTGACCATGTGCCTCCTCTCTGGAACAACATTCTTGATAAGTTCGTCTCCCTTGTCCTGTGGACTCCCGTCGTCCTCCTTCTGAGCGGGTTCAATATCACAATTCCTCCCCTCTCGGTTGTGGTGATCATCATAGCCGCCGCTGTACTCTACCATTTCTTCTTCTACGCCATATCAAAGGGGCAGATCTCACTGACCGGTACGATTGTGGCCGGATACCCGGTTTTCACCATACTGCTCTCCTACTTCTTCCTGCATGAGCAGCTCTCCTCGGTTCAGTATACAGGCATCGCACTCATACTCGCAGGTGATGTTATCGTTGCCCTTCCGGGTAATGATAAGGCTGACGTTGATGGTTTACTCGATTGCAGCAGGCATGACTACACCTGGCTATTGTGGGGGTTTATCGGGGCCATGGCACTGGGGGTAGGCGATTTTCTTACCAAGGTATCGATCAACCGTATCGGTTCATACTCCCTCATATTCTGGCTCGCCCTCATAGGAAATGCGGTGGCTGGCTGCAACTATCTTATCGACAGGAGGAACAGGCCTGCCCCCCCTCTCTTTCGGCGTGAAGGGCTCCCCACTATACTGGGTATTGTTGTCAATCTGATCGGGGCGCTATTCTTTCTTCTTGCCTTCGACTACGGCAAGGTCTCGCTCATAGCACCCGTTTCATCGATCTACCCGGCTTTTATGGCTCTGCTGGCAGTCAGGTTTCTGAAGGAGAGGATTTCACGCAGACAGTGGGTCGGGATTGCAGTTGCCATAGTGGGTCTCGTGTTAATCGGGATGGTGACCTTCTGACAGGGCTTTGGGAGCACCGAGCACTTCGGAGAGGATAATCGCCCGCTTCAGTGGCGGGAGCTGGTTGATATGTTCCCATGCACTCACTTCAATGCCGTCATCCCTGGTCATACCATAGATTTGAAACTTTTCTTCCTGTTCTCTCTGCTCTTCAACGACCCGAGATTCGACTTCAGATTCAAGGAGTTGCTCCTCGATAGGAAGCTTTACCTCACTGAAAGGCTTGCTGATATCGACCATGGGTTTCGATTGATCGATCTTCATCACAGCTTCTCGTCTAAGCTCCGTGATTTGTTCTGGTGAGCGTTCTACACCTGGAAGTTCCGGCACAACTGATTTATCACGAGGGATTTGTCCCTCACCGCCCGGCAGCGAGGCCTTCTCTTCCTCAACTTCATAGAGGGACTCTACAATGCTCTCAGCCGTCTGAGGCTGCAGTATTGACACATGGGGCTCGGTCTGCCCCGGCCGTTCCGGAGCTTCACCGGGGGCATGCGAGACGGGACTCCCCGCTTCGAGCTTTTGCCCGGCTGCCCTCCGTTTCTTGGATCGACTCGATGCCAGCCCGACCACCACGTTGAGCACAATGAAGAAGAGAAATATCAGCAGAAAAAGATACCTCACGCCTTTTACTCCTCTTTGGGCTTTCCCTCACCCGAGATGCTCTGCCGCATATCCGTATC
>JAGLSF010000352.1 GCA_023136305.1 Spirochaetota bacterium | reverse complement strand
CACACCGGCCACGGTATCGGTATTTCGGCGAATGAAGCACCTTATATAACACCTGACTCCGGAGATATTCTACGGGAGGGGATGACGATCACACTCGAGCCGGGCTTGTATTTTGACACCTGGGGAGCGAGGATTGAGGATGACTATCTCATCACCCCGGGCGGATTCGAGAAGCTGACCGGATCGGAGAACAGCTGATGTCATCCTGCAGGGCCGCTGTATGGACCGGTATCAACAGGGTCGAGGTTCAGGAGCGGACTGTGCCCGCTCCCGGTCCCGGGGAGGTGTTGTTGCGGGTGAGGGCAGCGGGCATATGCGGAACAGATCTGCATATACTCTCGGGTACCCATCCCCAGGCAAAGCCCCCCCTTGTACCTGGCCATGAATTTGCGGGCGAGGTGTTCAGGACCGGTGAGGGTGTGGATGCATCCCTCACGGGAGCGAGGGTCGGTGTGGATTCATACCGTGGGTGCGGTGAGTGTCCCTACTGCCGTTCGGGCAATCGGCAGCTCTGTGAAAAGGGGACATGTGAGTTTGGTATCAACATCGATGGCGGCTGGCAGGAGTATCTTGTGGTACCTGTGGAAAACCTCTATGACCTGCCGGACAGTGTCTCTTACCTGGAAGCCGGTGCCGGCTGTGTACTCAACTGCCCCATGGCTGCCGTGGAGATGGTGGGGGTGGATGCGGGAGATAATGTGCTTATACTTGGAGACGGCCCGTCGAGCCTCGTTATGCTGCAGCTTGTTCGCATAAAGGGGGCCGGGAAGATCGTGGTGTCGGGACATCGTCAGCGGCGGCTGAAGCTTGCACGGGAGCTCGGGGCAGATCAGGTGATCAATACCCATGAGTCCGGGCTCACCGATGCACTGGGAGAGCTTGCGGGCAGGATGCATGTCGTTGTGGATGCGGTTGGAAAGTCTGAAACCCTGGCAGATGCCCTGATGGTCGCGGGTAAGAGAGCACGGGTGCATCTCTTCGGCCTTCCCGAAGGACCGCTTGGCGATCTCCCAATGGACGAGTTTTTATGGAAGGAGCTCACCCTGACAGGTTCCACCGGCGCTCCCTCGCTGTGGCCCGCGGCAATGGAGTATCTTCAGCAGGGATCTCTCAACGTGTCGCCCATCATAAGCCACCGGTTCTCTCTGGAGCAGGCCCGGGAAGCTGTGGATTATATTCTAAGCAATCCCTTAAGAATAGTTAAGGCTGTCTTCGAGCTGTCGTGACAGGAGTACCCATGGCAGCAGATGTTATGGTATGGAGAAGAGGGATGCTCCCCTGTACGCAGGATGATTGTGCACCCTGCAGTTGTGTGTTGTTCGAGAGGACATGCATATGAAGCTGAGCTGTCTCCCTGTCTCCTTCTTCAGCGAGATAGTAAGGGGAACCATGTCGGTAAACCAGTGGGCTGCCATGGGAAGCTCACTCAGGCTCGATGGCATTGATCTCAGTGTTCTCTTCCTTGAAACCCTCGACGCCGTATACCTGCGCAATATCCGGCGCGGGATAGAAGAGGAAGGCATTCGGGTGGCGGTTCTCAACACCTATCCCGATCTGACCCACCCCGACGAAGCTGCGCGTGACCGTGAACAGGCACAGCTTGAAGCGCATATTGAGGCGGCAGGGTTGCTCGGAGCGGAGATGGTGCGCGTGACAGCGGGGCAGGACCATCCGGAGACCGACCGTTCCCGGGGTATCGCGTGGGCGGTCGAGGGACTGCGGGGTGCCGCACAGAAGGCTGAAGATGTGGGTGTGACACCGGTGTACGAGAATCATTCAAAACCGGGAGCCTGGCACTATCCGGATTTTTCCTACCCCTCTGACATCTTTCTCGAGATCGCGGACCGTTTGCAGGGAACATGCATGAAGATCCTTTTCGATACGGCAAATCCCGTCTCCAGAGGGGAGAAGCCCCTCCCTATTCTACACAGGGTCATTGACAGGCTAGGCTGTGTGCATGCTGCGGATACGTCATCTGAGCAGGGGTTAAGACCGGTGCTGCTCGGTACCGGCCTTGTCCCCTTCGATGATATCTTTTCCTTTCTGAAACAGTCAGGCTATGAGGGCTGGATCAGTATCGAGGAGGCGAGCGGGCTCGGGAAGAGGGGCGTTGAGGAAGCGGTCAGGTTTGTGCGAAATACATGGATGTATAAGTATCGGCGTAGCCATAGATGGCGGTAACCGATGCGAAATAGATGGATGTATAAGTATCGGTGTAGCCATGCGACCGTAGG
>JAGLSF010000351.1 GCA_023136305.1 Spirochaetota bacterium | reverse complement strand
GTAGAGTGCCAGTTTGTGATTGTACACAGATGAGAGATAGGCAATCCGCGCCCCGTTGAGCCTCAACTGGGCCTCCTTGAGCTCGAGCCGTGATATGAGACCATTGGCGAACTGTACCCGTGCAGATTCGTACAGCTTGGTTGCGAGATCGACGTTCTTTTCGGTGGAACGTATCTTTGCCTCCTCCTCTTCGAGACGCAGGAGTATGCTGTCGATACCGAGTCTGATGCTGCTTTCGATACTGCTGAGATTCATCTCAACTTCGGCCAGGTCGAGTGAGGCCTGTTTCTTTTCAGAAGATTCCCTGCTGTAGGGGAGAAGGGCGGAGAGCGGAACGGAGACATTGACGCCGACTGACAGGATGCCATCCCAGTTCGTGTAATCATTGGCCCCCGTGGATGTATCGAAGGTGCTGTTTATGGTATAGTTTGAAAATGCGCCTATAAAGGGCTTTCGTTCATCCTTTTTCAGGGATTCCTGGTACCGGGCAACATTGATGCTTGTCCGGTACTGCTGCAGGTTGTAGTTGCCCTCCATAGCTCTCTCTATCATCTCATCCCGATAGAATTCGTGGTATTCCGGTTTGAGTTCACCGATCAGCTCGATTTCAAAATCACCCGTGTCGCCCACGTCTAGCAGGTCCAATACGCCCAGCAGTGCAAGCTCCACATTGTTGCTGGCGGAGATCACCTCCGGCCTGAAGGACTCAACATCCGATTCGGCACTCAGTACCTCGAAGTCGGCCACCAGACCGGCTTCGCGACGTGCCTTTGCAACCTCATAAGCGTCCTCTCTCTGTGCCAGGGTTTCCTCCTGAACACCCACAACCTCAAGAGCAAGAATGTAGCCGTAGAAGGCCCGTTTTATCTCCACGATGAAGCTACGCTGCTCCTCGGTAAGGTCCAGTTTGGCTAAGCTAAGCCCCAGCTGTGCAAGCGACACCTCGTCTTTTAATCTGCCGAAGGTGTAGATGGGCTGCTGGAGATCGACGGTTACGGCGATGGGGTCCTGCGCAAACACAAAGGCACCGGGGGCGATTAACGTATCATCTCCAATGGCAAAACTCACTGTAGGGGATTTTGACTGATCAAAGAAGTGAACCCAGTTTGCCCCCGCCTGAAAGGAGGGATAGTAACCGGATTTCGCGGCTGCCACACCTGCACGTGAGGAGTACACGGCCAGCTGCTTTGCCTTGAGCGAGGTACTGTTGGCAATACCAAGGGCGACTGCACTGTCAAGCGTGAGCCGAATTGTTTCGCCATAGGCTGTGCCAGAAAGAAGAAAGAGTGATCCAGCACAGAGCAGCAGAGACAAGGGGTATTTCAAACTTTGTAGGATGTTTGTGTGTTTCATGGGACACCTCTTTACGTTCAGCTCTCTATTTATCCTATTCGATGCTTCTCTATACATAGGTGTGGTTTCTCCTATTCGTCGGTGAGTCCAACTGGTTTTACAGACCTGTCCCTGCTGAACAGGTTGTACAGGGTGGGTATAACAATGAGCGTGAGCACGGCTGAGACGATCAGTCCACCAATACTGACAATGCCAAGAGGCCGGCGCATCTCCGAACCCGCAGAACCGATTCCCAGGGCCATGGGCATCATGCCGAGAATGATTGCCAGTGTCGACATAATAATTGGCTTGAGTTTGGTGGGGCAGGCCTCTATAAGTGCAGTCCTCGTATCCTTCCCCTGCTTGCGCAGTGTGTTCGTGTAATCGAGAAGCAGAATGGCGGCATTGACTACGATGCCGATCAACATAACGATGGCCATCATAGACATCATGTTCATGGTGATTCCCGTGATATAGAGGGAGAGAAACACACCGATCAGGGCAAGGGGTATGGTAATCAGAATCAGTATGGGTTGTGCAAGGTTCTCAAGAATTGCTGCGAGCAGCATGTAGAGCAGGAGAACCGCGATGAGGAAGGCCTTGAGCATTTCAAACATGGATTCGCGCATCATCTCAGCGTCTCCACCCCAGGTTACCTCGTAGCCGGGCGGCATGTCCATCTCGTCAATACCTCTCTGTATATCAGCCACCACATCACCGAGGGGATACCCCGGGGCGTTTCCCCCTGATAACTGTATGGCCCGGAACTTGTCCCGGTGCAGGATGGTGCTGTAGCCCTCGGTGAAGTCCACACTGGCGAAATGGGCAAGTCGATACGCACCATTCGGACCGACAACGGTGATGTTGCCGATCTCCTCCGGTGTGTCGACCGATTCATCCTGAAGCACCACACGTATAT
>JAGLSF010000350.1 GCA_023136305.1 Spirochaetota bacterium | reverse complement strand
GGTACGACCGGTGATAAAGAACCCGAGGACATGAAGGCCTATTTTCAGGATATTTTTCATCACGAGGTGATTTTCGCCCACTCCACGAAGCTCTCACTTCTCGGAGAGAAGATGATGGGAAAGGCATGTGGTTATCGCAATGTGCTGTACATCGACTTTGCCTACGGCCTGGGATGCTCCTTCATGATAAACGGGAATGTATACTTTGGTTCCAACAACTCTGCCGGTGAAATCGGATACTTCTACTCGAGTCTCGATGAGTTCAAATCATTCACTATCGTACCCTACGAGCTCGGTGCGCTGGAATTGAATATGTCGGGTTTCTCGCTTCGGAAAAAGGCAGTAGAGGCGATAGAAGGCAACGAGCAGAGCAGGATCAATGATCTCGTCCAGGGCGACGAAAGCAGGATCACTGCAAAGACCGTGTTTCAGGCAGCGATGGAGGACGACAGGATCGCAGGCAACATACTGCAGGAGTCATTCAGTTACTTCAATATGGCGCTCTGCAACGTCATAAACATGCTCACCCCGGAGGTGGTCATATTCGGCGGCGGGTTTTCCAATGCCGGCGACTTCCTCCTCAAATTGATAGAGGATGAGATAGGCGACAAGGTCCTCATGATGCCGAAGCTGCTCATATCAGATCTCAAGAACAACGCGAGCATAATCGGAGGTGTACACTACCTCATCCACAGAACAGATTTTCTCAACGAACTGTAACCGTATAACTCTAGGGAGGCAACAATGCAGTCATCACTCACATCTATCATAAAGCTCCCCCGTAAGGACAGGAGTGAGAGAGGTCTGGAATACACGCCGGAGGAGATACAGGGGCAGGTCGAACTCTGGCCCGATACATGCAGCAGGATCGAGCATCGTCTCGATGATCTCTCCTCCTTCCTGAAACCCTTCTTGGAGTGGGGAAGGAACAGCTGCATTCTCACAGGGGCCGGGACCTCGGAATTCATCGGCTACTGCGTGGAAGGTCTGTTTAGAAAAAACCTCGCACTGCCTACGAATGTGTTCTCCACCACAAAGATCGTCACCAACCCCGATGATACGATTATCGGGGGATCGAAGACACTCATGGTCTCCTTTGCCCGTTCCGGGAACAGCCCTGAGAGTATCGGTGCTGTGCGTATTGCAGACAGCGTATCGGAGAACATCTCGCACCTGATCATTACCTGTAACGAAAAGGGCAGTCTGATGCAGGCTGCCGCGGGGAGAGAGAAAAGCCTTGCCGTCGCCCTGCACCGGAAAACCAACGACAATGGGCTTGCCATGACATCCTCATTCTCTAACATGGTCGTTGCCGCACAGGCTGTCGCCCATGTGAACAATTTCCAGACCTTTGCCGGTTACTGTGAGAAGCTCGTCTCCTGCGGCAATGAGGTTCTGAAGAGCGCACCGGACATCATCGAGAAACTGTGCCGGCTCGAATTCAACCGTGCCGTGTTCCTGGGAAGCGGCAGCAATTTCGGCACTGCCGTTGAATCTCATTTAAAGCTGCAGGAGCTCACGTCGGGCAGCGTGATGTGTGCCTTTGATACCTTTCCGGGACTCCGGCACGGACCAGAGGCTGTCATCGATGAGAAGACCATCGTGGTTGCCTTTCTCTCCGATCATCCCTATGTGCAGCGTTACGAGCTCGACCTGCTCCTCGAACTCAGGAAGAAGGGGCTTGGAAGAGCAACCCTTGTGTCCTGCAGCGCCTCTACCGAAATGATCCGGGACCTTTCCGATTATGCGGTTGCCTACGACCCTGGAGAAAGATACGAACTGCCCGATGATCTCACCCCGCCCGTACATGTCATAACGGGACAGCTACTCGGTCTCTTCAAATCAATACAGCTCGGTTGCAAGCCCGATGCCCCCAGTGAGTCGGGGGTTATTCACCGTGTGGTGAAGGGCGTAAAGGTGTATGATCCGGTACGCTTTCGAGAGAGGGGCGATTTCAACATAATCGCAGAGAGATAGATGAAGGATATTACTGACTACGTCATCTACGAGCTGGAAAGGGACGAAAAGCCCGAACCGACCGTCACCGTGTTCGCTGATTTGAACTATGATTACATATACAGCGCGCCTCCTCTCGAGGCAGACAGAGAGGTCATGATCAAGGATTTCAGCATGAATTTGGCCGGGGCCGGCGGGTATGTGAGCTGCGGCCTCGCAAAGCTCGGCGCCGAGGTCTATCTGCTCACCGAGCTCGGCGATGATGACGAAGGAAATCTGCTCTACCGCGAGATAGAGGAGTAC
>JAGLSF010000035.1 GCA_023136305.1 Spirochaetota bacterium | reverse complement strand
AGCCTTACCACGGAAGACCTGGAAAAGATTCTCATGCAGCCGAAAAACGCACTTCTCAAGCAATACTCAGCGTTACTCGAAACTGAAGGGGTAGAGCTCGATTTTACCTCCGATGCCGTTAAGGAGATCGCAAGCATTGCAACTTTTGTGAATTCCCAGACCGAAAATATCGGGGCGCGCCGTCTGTACACGATCATGGAACTTCTCATTGAAGACGTGTCTTTTTCCGCTTCCGACCTGAAGGGGCAGAAGATACCCATAACTGTGGAGTACGTGAAGGATAAGCTGAAGGAGGTGCTCGAGAACAAGGATCTCTCGAAATACATCCTCTAGCGTAGATAACAATTGTGCTCTTTGATAAGGGTTAGTGAGGTGTTAAGGAAACTCAGGATATACCGAAAATTTTACTGACACCACGTAAAGGGGTAATGCGGATATGTTTCTCGATTCGGGATTCATGAGAACACAGGATATACTTCATCGTGCGATGTCCGCCTCCACCATACGGCAGGAGGTGATCGCGGATAACATCGCCAATGCTGACACGCCTCATTTCAAACGGCGTGAGGTGGCCTTTGAGAGTGAATTGCAGCGAGCACTTAACTCCCATGACCCGAATCCTTTTCCGGCAGCACTGACGCACGGCAGGCATATACCCTTTTACCGGCCGAAGGAGTATCAGGAAGTCAGGCCGATCGTGTATCTTGATTATGTGACGACTTACCGTAATGACGGTAACAATGTGGATATAGACCGGGAGATGGTCGATGCGCGGCGCAATGCGTTGATGTACACGGCCATGGCCCGCAGGGTAAGCGATAATTATCAGCTGCTGTCGATGGTCCTGCGATAGGCATGAAACAGGGAGGCGCCTGAATGGGAATTTTTTCATCAATGAATATCTCCTCGACGGGGCTCACCGCCCAGCGTTTGAGGATGGACGTGATCTCCAACAATATCGCAAATGCGAACACCACACGAACAACCGACGGCGGGGCGTTCAGGAGACGACGGGTCGTGCTCAGGCCGCGTAACGATTCGCTTGAGTTCAGATCCAGATTTCTCCCGCAGGCCCTCTGGCGCGGCATGGGTGAGGGTGTTCGGGCCATCAAGATAGAGGAGGACCGCTCCCCGCTGAGGCTTGTATACGATCCTACCCATCCCGATGCCCTGAAATCGGGACCGAAGAAGGGGTATGTTGAGTTTCCCAACGTCAATATAGTGACAGAGATGGTTGATATGATCTCCGCTTCACGGGCCTATGAGGCCAATGTGTCTGTGGTGCAGAATGCAAGTCAGATGTTCATGCGTGGGCTCGAGATCGGCAGGGCCTAGAAGGACAATGAACCGGTGGAGTAACTGCAGCCACCGGTGACCATCATACCGGTTCATAGGGGGTTTCATGATTATCTCGAATACGGGTTTCAACACTGTCTGGCCAATGGGACCAAGGGAGGCGCATGGCGACATGGTCAGCCTGAATGTGACCCACGGAGCTCATTTCGGTGCGCCGAAGGAGAAGGTGTCCGATGATGAGTTCGTGACCGAGTTCAGCAATGCACTGAAGGGTGCCTTTCAGCGGGTAAACAGCATACAGAAGACATCTGATGAGCTGACCAAACAGATGGCTGTGAGTCCCGAATCCGTGGACATTCACGACGTTACCATTGCTGCGGAGAAGGCCCGGCTCTCACTGATGCTCACGAAATCCGTCGTTGACCGGATCACCCAGGCCTACCGGGAGCTCATCAACATGCGATGATCGAACAGAGTCGGTGCTCCATGAGGCGCCGGCAGGGTTTTAATGGCTTCAAGGGACCTATGGGAGGGGAAAATGGAGAACTTCTTTAAAAAATTCCTGGATGCCTTCAGGAATATTTTCGGAAAGCTCAATCAGACACAGAAACTGATCCTCTTCGGGGTCGTCGCACTCGTCATATTCGGTTTCATATTCCTCGTCACCTTTTCCTCCAAGCAAACCGAAGCGAATCTCTTTAACACCCCTCTCGAGCAGAACGACTTCATGCGCATTACGGAGAAGCTGACGCAGTGGAGCACGCCGTTCAAGACGCGGGAAGGGCAGTACATCATTGTTGAGGATGAGACGACATCCGCCTATCTGAGGATGAAGCTTGGGCAGGCGGGGATTCTGCCGAGCGGCATCACGGGGTGGGAACTCTTTGATACGCAATCATGGACAACCACCGATTTTGAGCGGGACATCAACAAGCGCCGTGCCATCATTGGCGAGATTACACGCCACATAAAGCTGCTCGACGATGTGGAGGACGTGAGCATTCAGGTAACCATGCCGGAGGCGCAGCTCTACATAGATGAGGAAGAACCCTACACCGCATCGGTCATCATTACGCCAGCGCCCTATTCTGACATACTGACCAACAAGAAGAAGATAAAGGGGATTATCGACCTCATAGCCTTCGGTGTTGACCGCCTGAAACCGGAGAACGTGGTGGTAACGGACAACCGCGGTAATGTGCTCTCCGATTTCGGTGCAGATGACGAAGTGACCTATCTGATGCGGGCCAAGGAGGAGTGGAAGATCAAGGAGCGGGTCAGGTTGAAGATACAGAATGAGGTGTCCGATAAACTCAAGGCAGTTTTGGGTGACGACAAGGTCGATGTTTCCGTGGAGGTGGTGCTCGATTTCGATCAGAAGAAGATTGAAAAGACCGAGTATCTTCCCATTGTACTGATTCCGGACAACCCTGAGACTCCCTACGACGAGAGCGCCGTTGAAGGTGCGATCGTTCCGAACGTGGTACGGAGCGAGAAGGATATGGAGGAGCACTTCGAGGGTGTCGGCTTCGTGCCCGAAGGGCCTCCCGGTGTGGAGCCCAACATCCCGCCCGGTTACAAGGAGGCCATGGAGGAGGGGACGAAGTATGACAAGGCAGAGAAGGTGATCAACTATGAGATCAGCCAGCAGGTCTCGCAGATAGAGTCCGCCCCCTACCGTATTGTCCGCATTTCAGCTGCTGTCTGGTTGGACGGAACTTGGAAGAAACTCTATGACGAGAGCGGCAACCCGCTGCTCACCGACGAGGGCGGCATACAGCGTGAGTATATTCCCCGTACAAACGAGGAGATGCGCAAGTATGAAGAGATCGTGAAGGGAGCGAT
Source organism: Spirochaetota bacterium (assembly GCA_023136305.1). Classification (GTDB taxonomy): domain Bacteria; phylum Spirochaetota; class B62-G9; order B62-G9; family DRHN01; genus JAGLSF01. Next base: position 8,865 of record JAGLSF010000035.1, on the reverse strand, counting down.
CGGATACGACGCCGTTCGCAAGGACAAGGTGGTGGTTCAGAATCTACAGTTTGACCGAACCGATGAGTTCGCGCTTGAAGACGCGTATCTGAAGCGTAGAGAACAGATGCGAAAGACGCTGCTCTCAGCGCTTATCGCACTCTTTGCCATCTTTATCATCACGCTTGCCTATCGAGCAATCGCGAGGGAAATGGGGAGGCGCAAACGGCTTCGCGAAGAGGAGCTTGCACGACAGCAGCAGCTCATGCGTGAGGCTGCATTGAAGTCCGCTGAGGCGGAGGGCGTTGAGGTGGAGCTCTCGGCTGAAGAGCGGGCTCGGCTCGAGATGCAGGAGAACGTTATGAGCATCGCACGGGAGCATCCCGAGGAAGTGGCGAAGCTTATACGTACCTGGCTCGCTGAAGAGTAAGGAGGAGAATCCATGGCTAAGGCTGAAACAAAAATCACCGGAACCCACACCAAAAGCGGGAGAAAGGTCCTTACCGGCAGGCAGAAGGCTTCCATATTCCTCGTGACATTGGGCTCTGAGGTATCAGCGGAGATATTCAAGCATCTTCGAGAGGACGAGATCGAGCAGCTCACCTTTGAGATCGCCCGGCTTGAAACGGTGGACCCGGGTGAACGGGACAAGGTCCTCATGGAGTTTCAGGAACTCATGATGGCACAGGACTTCATATCCACGGGTGGCATCGATTATGCCCGGGACCTGCTCGAACGGGCCCTCGGTTCTCAGAAGGCCATTGATATCATAAACCGCCTCACCTCCTCGCTGCAGGTACGTCCCTTTGACTTCATCAGACGAACCGATCCTTCCCATCTGCTGAACTTCATACAGGGTGAGCACCCGCAGACTATTGCGCTGATTCTCGCCTATCTGGAACCGAACAAATCGTCAATCATTCTCGGCTCATTGCCGGATGATATACAGGCGGACGTGGCAAGACGGATCGCCACCATGGACCGCACCTCCCCGGATGTGCTCCGGGAGGTCGAGCGCGTTCTCGAGAAAAAGCTCTCCACCCTTGCAAGCGAAGACTACACCGCTGCAGGAGGTATAGGCACCATTGTGGACATTCTGAACCTGGTTGATCGGAGCACTGAGAAGATCATCATCGAATCCCTCGAAGAAGAGGACCCGGAGCTTGCGGAGGAGATCAAAAAACGGATGTTTATATTCGATGATATCGTACTCCTCGATGACCGTGCCATTCAGAAGGTGCTGAGAGAGGTTGACACGACAGACCTGGCCAAGGCCCTCAAGGGAGTGGACTCTGAAGTACAGGACAAGATTTACCGCAACATGAGTAAGCGCGCATCAAGTCTTCTCAAGGAGGACATGGAGTTCATGGGGCCTGTCCGGCTCAAGGATGTTGAGGAGGCACAGCAGAAAATCGTCAGTATTATCAGGAAGCTCGAAGAGGCCGGTGAGATCGTCGTCGCACGCGCAGGTGAGGATGAGCTCGTCGTCTAGTACCTTCAATTGGAGGTAGCTCGTGGCAAGAAAGATATTCAAGGCGCAGGAAGTAACGGAACTCAAATCCAAGGTGCTCATCACACCTCCACAGGTCAGGTCGAAACCGAAGGAACTCGAACCTGTACCGGAAGTCGAAGAGATCGAGGAGGCCGAACCGGTTGAAATCGGTGCAGGGGCCGAACCCGCGCTTGCTGTGGAGGAGGAGCGTGAACACATTCTGGGCGAAGCGCAGCGAATAAAAGAGGACGCGGAGTCAGAGGTTGAGCGGATAAAGAATGAAGCGGAAGAAACAGCCTTCAAGCTCATGCAGAAGAGCAATGTGGATGTGCGCAAGGCCAAGGAGGAGGCAGAGGTCGAGGCTGGGCAGATACTCGACGATGCACGGGCCGAGGTCGACCGGATAACGGAGGAGGCCAAACGACAGGCTGAGGAGATACTCGCAGAGGCAAAGAGAAACGCCTACGGTGAAGGGAGAGAGGAGGGCTTCAAGGAGGGCCAGGAGGAGGTCACCCGGCTTGTGGAGAGATTACACGCCATGCTGAACGCTGCCAGCGATAAGCGGCAGGAATTACTCAATAATACTGAAAAACAGATCGTCGACCTCTTGCTCCTCATTTCTCGCAAGGTGGTCAAGGTGATCTCGGAGTCAGAGAAGAAGGTGGTCATTGAGAATGTGAAACAGGCCCTCGAGAAGGTAAAGGGGGAGACGGAGATAACCATCAAGGTCAACACACAGGACCTGAATCTGACAACCAGGCACAAGAAGCAGTTCATTGGGGCAGTCGAAAACCTGAAACAGGTGACCATTGAGGAGGACAACAGGGTTGGGCCCGGAGGGTGCATTATCGAAACCTCCTTTGGAGACATCGACGCGCGCATACAGACGCAGCTGGATATCATAGAGGAGAGGATCCGGGAGCTGATTCCCATACAAGGATAGTCCAATGCCCGTTGACATACTGGAGAAATACAGAACAGCACTCGAAGAACTGGACACCATATCCTATGAGGGTGTCGTTTCTAAATCCATCGGACTGCTTGTTGAGAGCAAGGGACCTCTTGCCGGTGTGGGCGAATTGTGCAAGATCCGGCTGCCCGATGGAGGGAAAGAGATCCCCGCGGAGGTCGTGGGGTTCAAGAACGGTACGGCGCTCCTGTTTCCCTATGAGCATGACAGCGGCATCAAGTCTGGCCTGACAGTCGTTGCGACCGGGAAGCCTCTCTCGGTCCAGGTGGGACAGGCACTGCTCGGCAGGGTCGTAGGGCCCGTTGGGAAACCCCTCGACGGAAAGGGACCGGTCGTCTATGACAGGCAGTATCCCATATTCAACAACCCGCCCCATGTGTTGCGGCGGCAGCGTATCACTGAGGTGCTCGCCACCGGTATCAAGTCCATAGATGGCCCTCTCACCATTGGAAGAGGGCAGCGCATCGGTATATTCTCCGGGAGCGGCATCGGTAAGAGTACACTGCTCGGTATGATTGCAAAGCATACTGCCGCTGATGTGAACGTCATTGCCCTCATCGGTGAACGTGGCAGGGAAGTACGCGAGTTCATCGAACGGGACCTCGGGCCCGACGGGCTGAAGCGATCGGTGGTGGTTGTTGCATCATCAGACCAGGCACCCATTCTGCGTATCAGAGGCGCCTATCTGGCAATGGCTGTTGCTGAGTATTTCAGGGATCAGGGCAAGGACGTGCTGTTTCTGATGGATTCGGTTACCCGGTTTGCACATGCCCAGAGAGAGATCGGACTCGCGGTTGGGGAACCGCCCGCGACAAAGGGGTACACGCCCAGTGTGTTTGCCATTCTGCCGCAGCTGCTCGAACGGAGCGGTATGTCAGAGCGAGGCTCAATTACCGGCATCTTTGCGGTACTGGTAGAGGCAGATGACATCAACGAGCCCATTTCTGACGCTGTTCGGGGTGTGCTCGACGGCCATATCGTACTTTCGAGAAAGCTGGCACAGAGAAACCAGTACCCCGCAGTCGATGTACTGGCGAGTATATCGAGGCTGACACCCTACATCACCACCGAGGAGCATCGCCAGGCGATCGACCGGATGAAGCAGGTTCTGTCCTATTACTACGATGCAGAGGACCTCATTCAGATCGGTGCATATGTCAGGGGGTCCGATCCGAAGGTTGACTGGGCGATTGAGAAGATAGATCAGGTAAACCAGTTTCTGATGCAGGGAATCGATGAGGGGTTTCCCTTCGAGGACATCACTACATCACTCTGCGGGATCTTTGAGGATGAGGACAAACAGTAGTGCGCAGGTTCACGTTCAGACTCGAGAATGTTCTCAATATCCGGAGGAAGCAGGAGGAGGGGGTGCAGAGACAGTTCGCCATGGGGCGTGCTGAGCTTCTGAAAATAGAGAACGATATCAATGATCTGGGGGATAAGATGCACCGGTTTATGGCTCAAAACCAAATTAGCGAGGGGTCATTCACGGTGATGGAGGTCCTCGCCGTAGACAATTACATTTCGAGGCTCGAATATGAAATACGAAGGCTCGAGATGCTTCGGAAGGAGAAGGAGGAGGAGGTGAGCACTATCCTCAGCCTTCTGCACGAGGCGAAGAGAACACGCAAGGTCATCGAGAATCTGAAAAAGCGACAGCTGGAACGACATCATGATGAGTTAAACAGGGAAGAGGCGGGTGAGCTCGACGATATCAATCAGAACATCAACCGCAACAGGGAAACGCTCACCATCGAAACATCGCCACTGGAGGAGCTGTGATGGCGGTAGAAAACGTGTACCAGAACATAGAGAGTATTCTGCGCCGTATCGACTCCATAAAGAGGAGATTCAGCGTCAGTCAGCCATACCGCTTTCATGAGACCCTGCAGGAAAAGATTGCTGAGAGCCAGCAGGGAGCTGTTCAGCCCAAACCTGTTGATGATTCCATGAAAAGTGGCGAACCGGCAAAGGCCGACTCCTCATACGATGAAATTATTGAAGCTGCAGCAGAGCAGTACCGCATCCCCTCGGCACTCATCAGGGCAGTCATCAAGCAGGAGTCCAATTTCAATGCAGAGGCTGTCTCACACAAAGGGGCCATGGGTCTTATGCAGCTCATGCCCGGAACTGCCGACCTGCTCGGTGTGGACAATCCCTTCGATCCGGAAGAGAACCTATTCGGCGGAACGCAGTATCTGGTTGACCTGTTAGGCCGTTATGGCGGTAATCTGAACAAGGCATTGGCCGCGTACAACGCGGGACCCAATAGGGTGCAGGACAATATTCCGAACTTCCAGGAAACGAGAAACTTCGTTGATTCGGTGCTGTATTACTATGAGAGCTTTTCCAAAACCACAGACGAGGAGGGATTTTAAGTGAGCGTTGCATCGGCTATTTCAAACCTGCTTAAAATTCTCTTCCTGATTCTGTTGATCATCGTGCTCATCTTGGGCGGTATCTTCTGGTTTGACAGGCTGGATTTACTCGATTACAAGAGGGTGACCGGCCCGCTTTCGCAGTACCTGCCGGCATTCATGAAGCGCGGGGAGCAGCCGCTGGAAGATGATGAGTTTCTTCTCGAGCGAGCGTATATCGAAAAGAAGGAGCAGAGGCTGCAGGATGTAGAGAAGAACCTGGACAGGCGCGGGCAGGAGCTCGATGACCGGGGGCTGTTGTTGAGTGAACAGGAGGCGAAGCTTAGTGAAGAGGCGAAAAGGCTGGAGGAGCAGGAAAAAGTTCTAAGTGAAGCACGGAGGCAATACGATAATTATAAGGATAACGTAAGGAAGCAGGCAGAGTATTTTGTGAGCATGCCTCCTAAGAAGGCGGTAGAGCGCCTCCAGAAACTTGAGGATCTGCTCATCGTCGATATTCTGAGGGAAATGGACCTGAATGCTGAAGAGACGGGCACTCAATCGATTGTACCCTACTACCTCAGCCTCATGGATGCAGAGAGGGCCGCTTCCGTTCAGAGGAAGATGACAAAGGTCGTAGATTTCGAGGAATTGTAAAATTCTTTGAAGCGTAGATTTCGAAGAATTGTAAAATTCTTAGATCCGAGGGTTTTTTAAGAACTGTAATTCCGTGAAAGGGCGGATTTCGAAGCGTTATGATCACTGATATGCTGAAGACCAGCGGCACCCTCCCTGCACACGATACAGGTGGGAGGGGGCCTGCTCGCCGGAATGAGGGCAATGAGTTTCGAGATAATTTTACTGCTGTGCTTGCCCAGGTGACCGGTCATGAAGAAAAAGGGACGGGCACCAAAACCCTTGAGAAACCCGCCCATGACCGTGAAGCTGAGCAGGCCCGTTCCTCAAAAAAAACAGCAGCACCTCGTGATACTGCTGAAGAGGCGCATACTATGCAGGCAGAGAGGGAAGCTTCGAAAAAGCTTTTGGCAAAGGGAGACGTGGGTCAAAAAGCGGGCGGACCGAATAGGGAAATCCCGGCCTCGGTACGCCTGACAGGGCTCGCCGATAAGCTTGCAGAAATGACTGCCCGGCACAAGGTCTTCAACCTGAAATCCAATGCCGAGATCAGCTCTGCCTTAACAGTCAATGATGAAAAGATGGAAAAGCAGAAGTTGGACACAGCTGCCGTACAAAACCTACATCGAGCAGCCCTTCAGAAAAAACTTGTCAAATTGGCGGCATTTAAGGTTGCTGTGAAGGCACATTCTGACAGTGAGATAAAGCCTTCGGCAGTGCTCACTGCTGAAAAGAAAACGCTTCAGCCCGTGAAAAAAACCGGAGCAGACCTTCGGTCACTGAAGATGAAGTCCTTGCGAAACATGTCCCAATCTTCCGATGAACGGATATCTGCGGACAAGTATGAGACAGCCGTGAATCTGAAGAACGGGCCTCGTGAGTCTTTTGCCGGAAAGGTGAGGGCAGGAGGTGAAAGGCTCCCCGAAACAGTGTTGTCCAAGTATGAGGGGTCGATTAAAGTCGCCTCCGTAAAATCTCATTATCAAAATATACAAAATGCCGATGGGAATTTTGACGAAATTGTACGCCAATTCACACTGCTCATGAGAAAGGGTGGCGGTGAGGCAAAGCTGTTGCTACAGCCTGAACATCTCGGGAGCCTCAAGCTTCGGATTCAGCTCGACAGGGGTGAGGTCGCAGCGAGTATTGTTGTCGACAATCAGGCGGTGAAGGATCTCATACTGAGCAGACTCAACATACTCGAAGAGGGCCTGCTGGAGCACGGCTTCGGTCTCGGCTCCTTTGAAGTGGGTGTGAAAGGTGAAAATGGCGACGGTGAAACAGCCTCAGGAACTGCCAGGGGGAGCACGGGTAGCGGTAATCAGGGAGAGCCCCCCCTTGTGGAGGATGAACTTGCGGCCGACCTAGTGGCGGCGCAGCTTCCCTGGATGTCGACCCGCGTGAATATTACGGTGTAGTATAAAAGGAGTATTCAATGGATATACCGCTGACCATGAGTGAACCTGATATGATTCGGACACAGATAGAGGTTGAAACCTTCAACAAGTCGCTGCAGAAGAACGGCCGTTCTGTCGAAAACACACTCGGCAAGGACGATTTCCTGAAACTGCTCGTCATACAGCTCAAGAATCAGGACCCGACGAGCCCGCTGGACGACAAGGAGTTCATCTCGCAGATGGCACAGTTCTCGTCACTCGAGCAAATGACTCAGATGAACACGACCCTGTCAAACCTCATTATAAACAACAAGATCAATCTTTCATACTCGCTTCTTGGAAAGTATGTGGAGGTACTCGACTGGACGACAGGCCAGGTGGAAGCCGGTATCGTATCGGAGGTGAGCTTTGGGCAGGGATCACCGAGCATCTCGTTCAACGGGCTCACCTACAGTGTCGATGATGTTACAAAGGTATCTATTGCTGAGTAGAAAATAGGGAGGGGGAACACGGATCACGCTGTTCGGGAGTAGGGGAGTCCTGATCAGCCGGATACCGAAAAATTTTTTCTAACGTGAAAGTGAGGAGTGTGTTCCCATGATGAGATCGCTGTACTCGGGTGTATCTGGTCTGAGAAACCATCAGATCAGAATGGATGTGCTGGGCCACAATATTTCAAATATAAATACCTATGGTTTCAAAAAGAGCAGAGTCTCCTTTCAGGATATTCTGTCCCAGACAATTTCGGGTGCCGCGGCACCGACGGCTCAAAAAGGCGGTGTGAACCCGAAGCAGGTGGGCCTTGGAATGAACGTTGCGAGTATTGACAAGATATTCACCCAGGGAAGCCTGCAGGCAACCGGACTGAATACGGACATGGCAATTCAGGGAGATGGTTTCTTTATTTTGAAAAGGGGCGAAGAAACCTTCTATACTCGCGCTGGTGGTTTTGGTGTCGACAAGAACGGCACACTCATCAATCCGGCCAACGGTTTGCGGGTACAGGGCTGGATGGCTGTCCAGACCGGCACAGAATATATCATCAATACGACGGCAGAACTTGAGGACATCATAATTCCCGTCGGGGCAAAGGACCCGGCGAAGGCAACGGAGTTTGTCGGGTTCAAGAGCAATCTGGACTCCGAAACTCCGCGGCTGCCGATTGGTCGGGAGGCCACTGAAGAGGAGGTTCTGAAGTCAACGGTATCGACAAATATCGATATCTTTGACAGCCTCGGCAATATTCACGCGCTTAACCTCGACTTCACGCGGGTGCAGGGTGAGGAGAACACCTGGCTCGTGAATGCGGTGGTTGAGGGAGCAGAAGAGGCAACGATGAGCTTCGACGTTACCGGCGACAACGTGAACAACACAAATACGCTTGTTATGAGATTCGACAACTCGGGTGCGCCGGTATCGGTGGAGGATAGCCCGCTTACACCCGGTGCACCGGTGGATATCGTGAATGAGGGAATTCTCAGTGCGCGCCTAAGTGTGAACTTTCCCGAGGATGGAATTGCACAGACCATTAATCTCAACTTTGGTGAAGCCGGTGACTATAACGGTATTTCCCAGTTTGCATCGCCGTCAACAACAAGGGCCTTTGAGCAGGACGGGTACGGGCTCGGCTATCTGCAGTCATTTACTATCGATAATGCAGGGGTCATCACCGGTGTGTTCACCAACGGCAAGAAGGCACCGATCGGACAGATTGCCATGGCAAGCTTTACCAACCCCCAGGGATTGATAGCCGAGGGCGACAACAACTTCAGGGAAACCAACAACTCGGGGCTTGCCAATGTGGGATCGGCCGAAACCGGAGGCAGGGGAAAGATTACATCGGGTACTCTGGAGATGAGCAATGTAGATCTGGCCGAACAGTTCACCGATATGATTGTTACACAGAGAGGGTTCCAGGCGAACTCGAGAAGTATTACCACGTCGGATCAGATGCTCCAGGAGCTTTTGACCCTGAAAAGGTAATTTAAACTTTTATGCCCGCATGACATGGGGCCACTGAAGGTTCGATGATGT
>JAGLSF010000349.1 GCA_023136305.1 Spirochaetota bacterium | reverse complement strand
CAAAGGCCCGGACAATGCCTCTTCCTATCCCCCGTGTACCTCCCGTTACAAGAACCGTTTTTCCCTTGAAATTCATTGCCACCCCCTTTCATCTTACTGAATCAGACCCTCCCCAATACTACATTTTCACATCTGAGGCTACCTCACCTGGCTTGAGCCCTCTCCGTACCACTTTCTCATGGTCTCAGCCCAGTAGCCGAACTCCCATTTGAGCGTTCGAACAGAGGTATCGAAGTTCATGATCGCATCGAATCTCTCTCTCGCGTTCATTGTACAGGCCTATACATGAACATTACTCCAGCACTTCACGGGGACCGGCCTCACGGGAGGTCTCGATGTAAATGGTTCCAATTGTGACAGCGGTATGCCAGTTTCCATATGAATAATCCGTGCAACAAGGTTGTAGCAGGTCTTATTCTGACACAAACCGGCACCGGCCCTGGTCATGCGCTTTACCGAATCCAGGTCCCGTGCCCCGTCCTGTATCGCCTTCCTGATCTGTCCAAGCGTTATCTCTTCACACCTGCAGATTATGCGCTCATCGTCATGCTTCATCAATTCGTCGTCAATCTTCATGACTCTCTCCTTCGGAGGTAGCGCACATTATCCGCATACTCCTTGGGCACCACGATCGTTACCACATTTGTGTGATTCAATCTTTTTCCCGACAGTACACTGTGTACGTAACCTTCGCATACAACCTTACCGCCCCTGTCGACTCCCAAGATCTTCTCACCTTTCTCTGGAAGGGGAAGCTCCTCATAGGGAAGAGCAATCGAAGCTTCGTCGGCTGAATGGGTTTTGTCAATGACGAATACGGCAAGGCCCGGACAGATGACGATACACTGTGCACAGCCGGTGCATCCACCATCGGGATCAACGAGCATCGGGCAATTGGTAATCGGTTTTCCCACCTTTATGAGATTGCGTTTGCACACCGTTTCGCATGGATTGCACGGTATCTCCTCAACACATTCTATTATTGGTACCGGTCCCTTGCTGAATCGTTCACTGGAGGGATAACCATTGGCACGGGTAATGGCCGATAGATCAATAATGCCATTACTCTTTTTTAGAAGTGCTGTCCCCAATTTCGTCATTCACTAACTCCGGTCCTTTTCATAGTACCTGTCTATGATCCTACTCTTCGAATCATGACGATAGTCACCGTAAGAGCCAAGCCTCAGCGCTCTCAACCGTTCTTTGGTCTCCCCTATGTGCCGTTCAGCCTTGGCCTTGTCTATATTTCCAAGTGACATGCATGCTGCGACTCCAGCGAGCTTGCCCTCCTCCATAGCAGTTGATGCTTCTTCCACACCCGAAACATCACCCGCCACATACATACCCTGTATCGATGACTGCATGCTCTCGTCGTGAAGAGGTACAAATCCTCCCAACTGCGGTTCATAGTCGAACTGCATTCCAGCCATCCAGCATAACTCAGCCAGCGGTCTCAATCCAATTGCAATGCATATCAGATCAACGTCGAGCATGATTTCGCTGCCATCCACAGGTTTGAAGTTCTTATCGATCTCGGCTATTGCTGCATGTTCAACACTGCAATCTCCCTCTGCACGGATAATAGTGTGATTTGTGAGTATAGGGATTCCCATTCTCACGATCTTCGATGCATGTACCTGATAGCCGCGAACATCGGGGAGTGCTTCTACAACCGCTACCACATCAGCTCCCGCCTGCAGAAGCTGATAGGCAACAATCAATCCAACATTACCCGAGCCGATAATGAGCACCCGCTGTCCGGGCAATACTCTTTGCACATTGATCATAGTTTGTGCAGCACCGGCTCCCATGATGTTGGGCAGGGTCCATCCGCTGAAAGAAAGCGAATTCTCCGATGCGCCGGTCGATACGACAATTCTCCCTGCATCAACGATTGATACCTTCTCCCCATCTGAAATACCCAGTTTCATATCAGGGAATAGCCCCCACACAACCGTGTTGAGTAACACTTCAACAACGTACTTCTCGGCGTCATCGAGGAGCATTGTCCCGATATCGATACCCCGGATACCGGCAAGATGCTCCTCGGAGCCAAAAAAGCGATGTATCTGTTTGAACAGCTGACCTCCCGCTGTCCTGTTTTCATCGATGAGCAATACCCGTGCGCCCATCTTAGCCGCTTCTATAGCAGCACACAGACCAGCAGGGCCGGCTCCTATGACGGCGAGGTCGGTCTTCATGTGCTGTGCATCCCATGCCATACACCCAATCCTCTTTGCGTTTTAATGTGCATGTTGTTTTCAACGAGGGTTA
>JAGLSF010000348.1 GCA_023136305.1 Spirochaetota bacterium | reverse complement strand
TGCAAATCGGTTCTCATTCGTCGCCAGGACACGCTGAATCTCAGGGAATTCCACCTGCCTGAAATCCTCGAGGAAGCCTTCGTGATATCGGTCCCCGTGCTCAAAGACCACTGTTTTACAGTCACAACCATTGCCATGAAAAATATGTTTGGAATTGCACCTGCGCCCTTTTACGCCGGCTCATGGAACAAGTCTAAGCTGCACAGCCCCTCCACTCATCGGTCTGTTGTGGATGTGTGTCTGTACAGGAAGCCCTCTCTTTCCGTGGTCGACGCATCGACCGCACTTTCCGGTGGACATCTCTGGGGAAGGGAGAAAAAACTAAGGCTTATCCTTGCCAGTTTCGATCCTGTAGCGGCTGATGCAGCGGGGAGTGAACTTCTCGGCCACGATCCGCGCAAGATAGAGTACCTCAGGCTCTCCAACGGGAAGCTTGGGAGCATGGACAGCATAACATACTGCTGAGCTTATGTCACAGAATCAACAAGTATCAGGCTCAAACACAGCTGATAGTGTATTTTTTCTTGACAGGATTTCCCGTTTGGTATACAAGGTAATGTACGGACATTATAACATTATTAAATCAGTAACTAGCAATTTCAAGGAGGGTAGCTATGAAGTTAGGTGTATTCAACACAGTCGTACTTGATAAGCCGCTGGAAGAAGCCCTGGATATTGTGAAGGGGTGGGGTTTGGACGCAATAGAACTGGGTTGCGGCGGTTTCATCCCCAAGAATCATGTTAATCCGGGTGAGCTTTTGAAAGATGAGAAAAAACGAAAGAGTCTGCTGGATGCTGTTGAAGCAAGGGGGCTCATGATAAGTGCCCTTTCCTGCCATGGAAATATCGTCCATCCTCAAAAATCTATTGCTGATCAACACAGAAGTGATTTTCGGGAAACCGTTGAGCTTGCAGGTAAGATTGGCGTTGAGAGAATATGCATGTTTGCCGGATGTCCTGGCGGATCGGAGAAGGATGTAACTCCGAACTGGATCACCTGCCCCTGGCCTGATTATTTTTCAGAAGCGGTGAAATGGCAGTGGGAAGAGAGGCTTATTCCCGTGTGGAAGGAGGAGGCAGCCTTTGCACGAAAACACGGGGTGAAAATGATTGCCCTGGAAATGCACCCAGGGGACGCAGTCTATCACCCTGGAAAACTTCTGAAACTGCGAGAGGCGGTTGGTAAAGAGATAGGGTGTAATTTTGACCCCAGCCACCTGTTCTGGCAGGGAATTGACCCAATCGCTGCTATAAGGGCACTGAAAGACTGCATTTTTCATGTTCATGCCAAGGATTCCCGTGTCGAACCGCTCGTTGCCCAGGTTCATGGCGTGTTGGATACCAAGCCATATATTGAAGAGGCTGAACGATCGTGGTTGTTCAGGACAGTCGGTTACGGGCACGATGCGGAATTCTGGACCGATTTCATGAGCGCGCTTCGGCTTGCTGACTATGATTTCGTGCTGAGCATTGAGCATGAAGATTCACTCATGAGCGGTGAGGAAGGGTTGATGAAGGCCATAGCATTCTTGAGAAATGTTCTCATTGAAAAACCTCGCGGCGCCATGTGGTGGGATTGAGGTAGCGTCATGTACAAAACAAGAATTGTCTTTTGGGGGACGCGAGGACAGGAGTTGACCAGTCGGCATCTCGCGGAGTTTGTTAACTGCGGAGCGAATCTGGTCGGCTTTGTTGAGGCCCCCCCGGGGAGTATTTCAACTGTTCACACAGAGAAAGATCCCTTTAAGGGAATCAACGAGGTGGCAGTGCGTCTGAAGAAGCCGCTTCTCTGTCCGAAAAATGCCAGGGAACCGGGATTTGCCGCAGACCTGCAGGAACTGAAGCCCGATGTGTTCATCATCATATGCTATCAGTTCTACGTCCCCGAAGAAGTGCTTGCTGTACCGCCTCTCGGGGCGATCAACTTTCACACCTCCCTGCTTCCCCGTCATGCCGGCATGCACCCGGGTTTCTGGACCATCTGGTATGGGGATCGGGAGACCGGGATGGTAGTTCATTACCTCGATACGGGAATCGATACGGGAGACATCATCTATGAGACGAGAGTTCCCGTGAATACAGGTGATACTATCAATGAGGTGTATCACCGGGTGTGGGATTCGAGCACACCGCTTGTCAGAGGGCTGCTTGACGATCTGGATGCCGGAACACTCCCTCGCAGGCCGCAGGATCTTTCAAAATACCTCTACAATTATGAGATAGTTGAAAAGGACTTTGAAATTGATTTCAGGCAGCCGGCTGAAATTCTGTTCGG